>NZ_RZSC01001050.1:0-1596 GCF_003998155.1 Mesorhizobium sp. M1E.F.Ca.ET.063.01.1.1 | reverse complement strand
GGGCCAGATCGTCACCCTCGAGGTGCGGGTCGACCGCCACCAGCCACCGCCGCGCGGCAACAGGTCCGTGCCCTATCGGGTCTATGCCCATGACGACACCGGCGAGATCGCCCTGACCTTCTTCCATGCCCATGCCGCCTATCTGCAGAAGATGCTGCCGGAAGGCGAGCATGTCGTGATTTCCGGCCGCATGGAATGGTTCAACGGCCGCCCGACCATGGTCCATCCCGACCATATCGCGCCAATCGACGAGGCCGAGGGCCTGCCGCTGGTCGAGCCGGTCTATCCGCTTACCGCCGGCCTGTCGGCAAAAGTGCTGCGCCGCGCCATCGGGCAGGCGCTCGGTCGCCTGCCTGAACTGCCGGAATGGCAGGACGACGCCTTCATGCGTCGCCACACTTTTCCGTCCTTCGGCGATGCGCTTACCCGCATCCACAATCCGGCGGATCCGATCGACGTCGCCGTCGAGGGTTCGGCCTGGCGCCGCCTGGCTTACGACGAATTCCTCGCCGGGCAGGTGTCGCTGGCGCTGGTGCGGGCAAGAATCCGCCGGCTGTCAGGCCGGCCGCTCACCGGCGACGGCCGCATCGTCGAGCGGCTGCGCGCGGCCCTGCCTTACAAGCTCACGCCCAGTCAGGAATTCGCGCTCGGCGAGATCAATGCCGATCTGGCCGACCCCGAACGCATGCTGCGCCTGTTGCAGGGCGACGTCGGCTCCGGCAAGACCGTGGTTGCCCTGCTCGCCATGGGGCGAGCGGTCGAGGCAGGCGGCCAGGCCGCGCTGATGGCGCCGACCGAGATTTTGGCACGCCAACACCTGGCGACCATCGCGCCTCTGGCGGAAAAAGCCGGGCTGCGCGTTGCCATCCTCACCGGGCGCGAAAAAGGCCGCGAGCGCACCGAGACGCTGGAAGGTCTTGCCGGCGGCACGATCGACATCGTCGTCGGCACCCACGCGCTGTTCCAGGAAACGGTCACGTTCCACGACCTCGTGCTTGCCGTCGTCGACGAGCAGCACCGCTTCGGCGTCCACCAGCGGCTGGCGATCACCGCCAAGGGCGACGCACCCGACATGCTGGTGATGACGGCGACCCCTATTCCCCGCACGCTGGTGCTCACCGCCTTCGGCGACATGGATGTCTCGAAACTTACAGAGAAACCGGCCGGCCGGCAGCCGATCCGCACGGTCACCTTGCCGATGGAGCGGCTGGACGAACTGGTCGGGCGCATGCGCGACGCCGTCGCCGAAGGCCAGAAGATCTATTGGATCTGCCCACTGGTCGAGGAATCCGAAGAGGTCAAGCTGATGTCGGCTGAGGACCGTTTCGCTTCGTTGAAGCCGCTGTTCGGCGACCAGATCGGCCTGGTGCATGGCCGCATGAAGGGTGCCGAGAAGGACGAGGCGATGCGCGCTTTCAAGCAGGGCGAGACGCGCATCCTGATCGCAACCACCGTCATCGAGGTCGGCGTCGACGTGCCGGACGCCACCATCATGGTTATCGAACATGCCGAGCGCTTCGGCCTTGCGCAACTGCACCAGTTGCGCGGCCGCGTCGGGCGCGGCGACCGGGCCTCCTCCTGCGTGCTGCTCTACAA
>NZ_RZSC01000104.1:0-12547 GCF_003998155.1 Mesorhizobium sp. M1E.F.Ca.ET.063.01.1.1 | reverse complement strand
CTTCCGGCCGCACCATCAGCCTGGCCTTCTGACCGCGGTCGAGCTTGTGGGTCGCTTTCACACCCTTGACGATCGAGCCATCGGACAGCCGCACCACGGCAGCGCCATTCTCGGTTTCGAGATGCTCGACGGCCAAGAAATTGGAATTGCCGATGAAGCCGGCGACGAATTCGTTCGCGGGCCTCAGATAGAGGTCCTCGCCGGTGCCGATCTGCGCGATGCGTCCGCTCCTGAACAGGGCGATCCGATCGGAAAGATGCAGAGCCTCCTCCTGGTCGTGCGTGACATAGAGGATGGTGACGCCTGTCTCGTGGTGGATGCGGCGGATCTCGGCCTGGATTTCCTGGCGCAGCTTCTTGTCGAGCGCCGACAGCGGCTCGTCCATCAGAAGGATCGGCGGATCGTAGGCGAGCGCGCGGGCAAGCGCCACGCGCTGCTGCTGGCCACCCGACAGCGCGCCCGGATAGCGGTCGGCGAAACTGTCGAGGCGCACCAGCGCGAGCATGTCGGCGACCTTGCGCTTCACCTCGCTGTCCGGCCTGCGGCGCACGCGCAGCGGAAACGCCACATTCTCGGCAACGCTCAGATGCGGGAACAGCGTGTAGCGCTGGAAGACCATGCCGATGTTGCGTTTGTGGGAAGGCACTGCGAGCAGTGACTTGTCTTCAAGCAGCACGTCGCCGGAGGTCGGGTCCTGGAAACCGGCGATCGCATAGAGCGTCGTCGACTTGCCGGAACCCGAGGGTCCCAGGAACGTCAGGAATTCGCCCTTGGGCACGTCGATGGTGACGTCATGGACGGCGACGAAGCCGCCGAACGTCTTTCTCACCGCGCGTATGGAGAGGAATGGCCGGGTCATCTGGACAGTTTTCTGCGAAGGAGTGCGGTCACGATCATCAGGCATAAGGTGAGGCCGACGAGCAGGCTGGAGGCGGCGGCGACGACCGGGCTGAGGTCGGCGCGCAGGCTGCACCATATCTTGACCGGCAAGGTGTGCAAGGTGGGGCTTGCCATGAAGATCGCCACCACCACCTCGTCCCACGAGGCGAGGAAGGAAAAGATCGCGGCCGAGAAGATGCCGATGCGGATCGAGGGCAGCGTGATCCTCAGCCTCGCATGCAGCGGGCTGGCGCCGCAGACGATCGCCGCGTCCTCGATGGATTTGTCGAAGCCTTCGAGCGCGGTTGCGATCGGAATGATGGCGAAGGGCAGCGCCAGGATGGTGTGGGCGATGACAAAGCCGATCGTGGTGCCGGCAAGGCCGATGCGCAGGAAGAAGGCGTAGATGGCGATGGCGAAGACCACGACCGGCAGCACCATCGGTGTCAGCAGCAATCCGCGCAGCAATTGCCGCCCGGGAAACTCGCCCCTGACCAGGCTGAAGGATGCAAGCAAGCCGATCAGCACCGACAAGATTGCGGCCATCGCAGCGATGCGCGCGCTGGTCAGCGCCGCGTCGATCCAGGCCGGGTCGGCCAGCAATTCCTGGTACCATTTCAGCGTCCAGCCGGGCGGCGGGAAGGCCAGCCAGCGCGACGAGCCGAACGACAAAAGGACGATGAAGACCACCGGCAGCAGGAGGAAAGCGGCGACCAGCGCGGTGAAGCCGGCAAGTGCTGCGCGCAGCCATCCAAGCCGGTCGTAATCGAGCAGCATCTCAGAGCCCTCCGGCCAGACGTCGGGCGCCGACGAGGCGAAGCTGGATCGCATAGAGCGCCATGGTGACGACAAGCAGCACGAAGGCGGTCGCGCTGCCCAGCCCCCAGTTGAGCAGCGACTGCACCGTCTGGGCGATCATCTCGGCGAGCATCATGTTCGACGTGCCGCCGAGCAGCGCAGGCGTCACGAAATAGCCGAGCGACATGACGAAGACCATCAGCCCGCCGGCGGCGATGCCGGGCAGCGACAGCGGCAGCAGGATGCGGCGGAAGGCCTGGAGAGGGCTTGCGCCGCAAAGGGCTGCGGCGCGCAGCGTCATCGGGTCGATGGCGCGCAGCGTGCCGACCAGCGGCAGGATCATGAAGGGCAGCATGATGTAGACCATGCCGATGGTGACGCCGGTCAGATTGTTGATGAGCGGCAACGGCTCATGGATGATGCCGAGGCTCATCAAGGCACGGTTGATCACGCCGGTACGCTGCAGCAGCACCATCCAGGCATAGGTTCGGGTCAGCAGATTGGTCCACATCGAGAGGATGATGATGCCGAAGACGACCGAGCCGAGCGCCGGCGGCATGATCGCCAGCATCCATGCGACAGGAAACGCCACGACGATAGTAACGATCGTAACGACGGCGGCGACGAGAAAAGTGTTGAGGAACACCCGTACATAGGTGCCGCTGCCGAAAAGGGCGGCGTAGTTCTGCAGCCCGGGCTCAGGCTCAGTGACGCTGCGCAGCAGCAAGGCGACCACCGGCACGATGAAGAACAGGCCGACCAGCGTCAGGGCCGGCAAGGCGCCGCCGCTGCCGGCCGGCAGGCCGGCAAAGGATTGGCGTCTGAAAGCAGTTCCCGTCATGGAAACGTCCCGTCTTTCAAGCGGGGCGCTGTTGCCGCGCCCCGCTCTTGTCATGGCGGCTACTTGGTCTGCCAGGCGTACCAGCGCGTGGCGATCTCGTCGCGATGCTCGGCCCAGTAGTTCATGTCGAGATTGATCTGGCCGTCGACATGGGCGTCGGGCAGGCCCTTGACCACGTCCGCGGCCATCTCGGCCTTGGCCTTGGTGTTGATCGGCGCGTAGCCGCTCGCTTCGGCGAACTTCGCCTGGCCGGTCGGGCTGGTGGCGGCGGCGAGGAACTTCATGGCGCTGTCCTTGTTCTTGGCGCCCTTCGGGACGACGAGAACGTCAGCGGCGGTGAGGTTCTGGTTCCAGGAGACGCCGACATCGGCGCCGTCCTTCTCCAGCGCGAAGACACGTCCGTTCCAGAGCTGGCCGAAGGCAGCCTCGCCCGAAGCGATGAGCTGCTGCGACTCGGCGCCACCACCCCACCAGACGATGTCCGACTTGATGGTGTCGAGCTTCTTGAAGGCGCGGTCGAGGTCGAGCGGGTAGAGCTTGTCGGCGGGCACGCCGTCGGCGAGCAGCGCGATCTCGATCACGCCCGGCGCCGACCATTTGTAGAAGGTTCGTTTGCCGGGAAACTTCTTGGTGTCGAACATGTCGGCCCAGCCCGTCGGTTCGCCCGAAACGGTGCCCTTGTTCCAGGCGAGAACGAAGGAATAGTAGAAGCTGCCGACGGCGTGCTCGTTGCTGAAGCGCGGGTCGAGATCGGCCTTCGGCACGGCGGCGAAGTCGATCGGCTCGAGCAATCCGTCCTTCGCCGCCTTGATGGCGAAGTCCATCTCGACGTCGACGACGTCCCAGGTGACGTTCTTGGCGTCGACCATGGCCTTCAGCTTGCCGTAGTCGGTCGGGCCGTCCTGCAGCACCTTGATGCCGGACGAGGCCGCGAACGGCTCCGCCCAGGACTTGGTCTGCGCCTCCTGCGTGGTGCCGCCCCAACTGGTGAACACCATTTCGTCGGCCTTGGCGGCGGTTGCCGCCAGCAGTCCGGCGAGAACGCCGGCTAAGATCAGTTTCATGTCATTCTCCTCTGATTTCTCTGTTCCGTTTCTTGTTCTTGTCAGTGCATCCTCGTCATGCCGTTCTCAGCGCATGACGAAGGGATCAGGGATCGGCTCGTCCGAGGTCTTGATCCAGACCGATTTCGAGCGCGTGTAATCGCGGATGGCGTCCAGCCCGCCTTCGCGGCCGAGGCCCGACAGGCCGTAGCCGCCGAAGGGCACGAGCGGCGAGACCGCCCGGTACGTGTTAACCCAGACGACGCCGGCATGGATGTCGCGCGCCATGCGGTGCGCCTTGCCGAGATTGGAGGTGAAGACGCCGGAGGCGAGGCCGAAGGGCGTGTCATTGGCGAGCGCGAGCGCCTCGGCCTCGGTGTCGAAGGCAAGCACGCTGAGCACCGGGCCGAACAGTTCCTCGCGCACGCAGGGCAGGTTGATGTCGCCGGCATCGATGATGGTCGGCGCGTAGTAGAAGCCCGCGCCGATGTCCGGGCGCTTGCCTCCGGTCACGAGCGTGCCGCCCGCGGCGAGGCTCTCGGCCACGACCTTCTCGATCCAGTCGCGCTGGCGCAGCGTGGCTAAAGGCCCCATTTCGGTGGCCGGATCCTGTGGGTCGCCGATGCGGATCGCTTCGGCTTTTTGCTTCAGCCGACCGAGGAACTCCTGCCTCACCGAACGCTCGATGAGCAGCCGCGAGCCGGCGACGCAGCTCTGCCCGGTCGCGGCGAAGATACCGGCGACGACCGCATTGGCGGCGCTGTCGAGATCGGCGTCGGCGAAGACGACGACGGGGCTTTTGCCGCCAAGCTCAAGCGTCGTAAAGGCGAGGTTCTCCGCCGTGTTCCTGACGATGGCGCGCGCCGTCGACGGGCCGCCGGTGAAGGCGACGCGCGAGACCAGCGGATGGCTGGTCAGGCGCCGCCCGCATTCCTGGCCGAAGCCGGTGAGGATGTTGACAGCGCCGGCTGGAAAGCCGGCTTCGCTGACCAACTCGGCAAAGGCGAGCAGCGGCGCCGGGCCGTCCTCGGAGGCTTTGAGCACCACCGTGCAGCCGGCGGCCAGCGCCGGACCGAGCTTGACCGCCGAGAGGAAGAGCTGCGAGTTCCACGGCACCACCGCGGCAACGACGCCGATCGGCTCGCGGCGGATGGTGACGTCGAGATCCGCCTTGTCGATCGGCACATGCGCGCCTTCGTGCTTGTCGGCGAGCCCACCATAGTAGCGGTAGTAGTCGCCGACATAAGCGATCTGGGCGCGGGTCTCGCGGATGATCTTGCCGGTGTCGCGCGTCTCCAGCTCGGCCAGGCGCCCGGCATTGGCGGCGACGAGATCGCCGAGTTTCACCAGCAGCTTGCCACGCGCGGTTGCCGTCATCGACGCCCAAGGTCCGGAGCGCAGCGCGCGGTGCGCCGCCTCGACGGCGCGGTCGACGTCGACTTCGGTCGCCGCCGGCATCTTCGCCCAAGGCGCGCCGGTCGACGGATCGATGCTGTCGAAGGTCGCGGACGGCTCGTCGAAGCGGCCGTCGATGAAGTTCCTGAAAAGAGCGTCGGTCATGGAGGCTCGCGATCAGATAAAGGCCGGCATCACCCGGTCGATGAACAGTTGCAGAGATTTCTTCTTGCGCTCGTGCGAAAGGCCGCTGTCGATCCAGATCGAGTACTGGTCGTAGCCGAGCGTCTCGTAGGCCTTCAGCCGGCCGATCACCTCATCCGCCTCGCCGATCACCAGGTTCTGGCGCATCTTGTCCGGCGCGTATTGCGGCATGGCGGCAATCTCGTCGGCGGTCAGCGGCTCCAATATGCCCTGATGCACCGGCTTCTTGTTCTGGAACCAGGCGCCGAACTGACAGTAGAAGGTCGATAGATCCTGGCTGAGCCGATCGGCGTCGGCCGCATTCTCGGCGACGAATGTGTGCATCAAAAGCATGATCTCCGGCCGTTCGATGTCCGGATGCGCGGCGCAGGCGGCGTTGAAGCGCTGCATCAGGCTTGCGACCTCGTCGTCGCCGGAGGCCAGCGGCGTCACCTGCACCTTGCATCTGTTGGCGACGGCAAAGTCGTGCGAGTTCGGGTCGCGGGCAGCCACCCAGATCGGTGGGTAGGGTTTCTGCAAGGGCTTGGGCGAGGAGGTGGTCGGCGGGAACTGCCAGAACTCGCCGGCGTGCTCGTAGTCGCCGTCCCAGAGGCCGCGGATTGCGGGTATGATCTCGCGCATGCGCTGGCCGGCGCCCCAGGCATCGAGCCCCGGGAAGACGCGCTGATATTCGTAGCTGTAAGCGCCGCGCGCGATGCCGACATCCAACCTGCCGCCGGTGACGAGGTCGGTCATGGCCGCCTCGCCCGCAAGCTTGATGGGGTGCCAGAAGGGCGCGATGATGGTTCCGGTGCCGAGGCGGATGCGGTTCGTTTTGGCCGCCAGATAGGCGATGTTGATGAACGGATTGGGCGAGATGGTGAATTCCATCCCGTGATGCTCGCCGATCCAGGCCGTCTCGAAACCGGCCTCTTCGGCGAGCAGCACCAGCTCTCCCAGCTCGTCCAGCAGCTCCGAATGCGGCTTGGCGAGATCCGAGCGTTCCATATGCACGAAGAGCGAGAACTTCATCCCTGGTCACCTGGATTGAGCGAAGCGACTTCGGCCCGAGCGAGCGGCCGCACTTCGCCTTCGAGTTCGTTGCCGACATAGACGCCGAATGCATCTTCAGTGCATTCGCGCACATAACGGGCCAGCATCGAGCGAATCGCCGGGTCGGCGATCTTCAACCCGTCGATCGCGTCGATGTCGATCAGCCGAATGCCGCGATCGCTCGACGCCGGCACATCGAACGTGCCACGATAGTAGACATGGGTGCGCGAAGCGTTGCCTGCATCGTCCCAGACGGCGTACAGGAAGCCGAGATGGGCCTCGATGGCCTTTGCGGCAAGAAGTCCGTTGAGGCTCTTGCCGTCGCTTGCCGAGCCAAGGCCCCGGCCACGCGGCAGGTCAAGGAAGCCATCCGCCGTTTCGAGAAACAGGATGCGGCCGCCATTCTCGAGGATGGCGCCGACATCGGTGCCGGGCTGGGCGGCGGCGAGCGCCTCCTGGCTGAGGCCGGGCGTGATGTAGGCGCCGCGGCAATAGCCGAGGGGCTGCGCGGAATTGTGCTGGAAATCGCGGACACGGCCGATGAGGATCGAATGATCCCCCGCGTCGACCAGCCGCTCCATGTCACAGTCGAAGCAGGCGACCGAGCCGTCCAGAATGGGGCTGCCGGTCTGTCCCGGGCGCCAGTCGACCGAGGCGAACTTGTCCGGCGCTTTCGAGGCGAAGATGCCGGAGGCCGCTTTCTGGCCCTCGTTCAAGATATTGATGGCGAAGCTCTTCGAGGTCGCGAACACCGGGTGCCCCAGCGCCTTATGGGCGATGCAGACGAGCACCAGCGGCGGATCGAGCGATACCGAGGTGAAGGAGTTGGCGGTGAAGCCGCGCGGCTCGCCTTCCAGACCGATGGTGGTGACGATGGTGACGCCGGTCAGGAAGGAGCCGAGCGCGCGCCGGAACTCGCCACTGTCGAAATCGGTGACCGCCTCCGCGACTTCGCGTTCCTGAAGGAAGTCGGCGATGTGGCGTGTGGTCAGATCAGGCGCCGCCACCGCCATCATATGCCTTTCACCAGGCAGCACGGTGCAGCGGCCATGCGGCGCGAGCCTGGCCATGGCGGCCGACATCGCCGGCGAGGAGTTTTTGTCTTCCGAGCCGGTGATGAACAGGGCCGGCACGGCCAGCGTCGGCAGGCGCTCGGCGTGGTCGGCATCGGCACGGGCGAATAGGCGGTAGGTGCGGGCATAGCCTTCGGGGTCGACCTCGCCCAGCGCCGCCGCCGTCTTCTCGGCCGCCGCGGTGAGTCCGGCCGGAACCGGATCGCCAAACCAGCGCGCGATGGTCTGCGCAGCGCCTGCCGCGTCGCCGCGACCGGTGAGCGCGGCGGCGCGCTCGCGAACGGCATCGGCGAGTTCAGGCGGCCGGCGGAACACGGCGTTGAGCGAGACGATGCGGCCGACGCGCTCCGGCGCGAGCAGAGCAAGCTCCTGCGCGACGAGCGCGCCCATGGAGTGGCCGACGACCGACACGCTTTTTAAGCCGAGATGATCGAGCAGCCGGATCGCCTGCCCAGCATAGTCGGCCAGTTCCGGTGTCTGCGGCGGCAACGGCGAGCGGCCATGACCAAGCATATCGATGGCGATGACGTCCCAGCGATCCGCCATCCGCTCGATCTGCGGCCGCCAGATCGCCGCGTTCATGCCGACGCCGTGAATGAAGAGCACCGGCGCGCCCGATCCGGCGCGGATGAAGCTGGTGCCGTCGGGCGCGGTACCCTCAGTCCACTCAGCTGCGACGGCGTCAGCCATGCAGGTCGCCCACTTCCTTGAGATCCTGATAGCGATCGCCGATGCGGTGATGCGGACGGCCGCCGATGGACGCGCCAAGCGCTACCACCAGCTCGTCCGGCGCCGGCGCGTCGCCTATCTGGAAATGCACGGTCAGATAGTGCGAGCGCCGGCCTTCGTCATTCTTGTCCATCAGCGGGATCATGATCGGCGTGTTCGGCCCGCCGCGCAGATTGGTGAAGGCAAGATAGGTCTTGGCGCCGACGGTGCGGCGATAGTGGTTGCCGAAATGCAGCGTGTGGATCAGGGCCGAGGCGTGCTCGATCTCACCCGACGTGCCGCAGATGGCGGCCTTGCCGTAGCCCTCGATCGCCTCGCCCGAGCCGGCGACGGCAAGGATCTCACGGGTCAGGGTCTCTCCCAGCACCGGCGCACAGGCGCGGATTTCGGGCGAAAGATCCTCGGTGAAGCCGCGTCCTGCCCAGGGGTTCGTCAGCACTGCGGCGACGCCGATCAGGCGCAGCGGCCTGGGCGCCGCCTTGCCGCCTTCGATCAGCGTGTTTTCGGTGTAGGTGACGATCTTGCGAATGGCCGGCTGCATGGAAACCTCTGTCGAGCGGCGCTGCGGAATAGCGTCACCTTCTGTGTCTTATGGTATACCATACTATGGAGCACCAAATACCTTGTCAACCGGCCATGGAATCTGTTTTTGTGGCGACGCAGGGAGCAAGCACATGCAGGACGACACCCTTCGCATCGATCGCAGCGCCAAGACCTTGAGAACATTGGCTCTCGAGCGCATGCGCGAGGCCATAATGGATTTTCATTTCCAGCCCGGCGAAAGGCTGGTCGAGCGGCCGCTTTGCGACCAGCTCGGCGTCAGCCGCTCAGTCGTGCGCGAGGTCTTGCGGCAATTGGAGGCCGAGGGACTCGTGCAGATGATCCCCGGACACGGGCCGGCGGTGGCGCGGCCGGATCTCGGCCGCACTGACGAGATCTACGAGCTCAGGGCTCTTCTCGAAGGGATCGCGGCGCGCGCCTGCGCGCTGTCGGCAACCAATGGGCAACTAGCGATACTGGAGCATGCTCTCAGCGAGCTCTTCGAAGCCTGGGCCTCGGGCAAGCCGCCGGCGGTGATGCGCGCGACGACGAAGTTCTACGAAGCGCTGTTTGAAGCCGCGGACAAGCGCGTCGCCTGGGAGATCGTGAGCGGGCTCAACGTGCGCATCAACCAGCTGCGCTCGATGACGATCGCCTCGGCGAACCGGCGCGAGCCGGCGATCGCCGAAATGAACGCGATCATGAATGCGATCAGGGCGCGCAAGCCCGAGGAGGCCGAAGCGGCGGCGCGGCGGCATGTCGAGTCCGCGTGGAAGATCGCCCGCACGGCGCTGCAGCCGAATGGTTAGACTGTGTCCCGGTTGGTCAGCGCGATGTGGCAGCAACCGGAGCCGTGGCCTGGCGTCCAGGTGACGTTGGCGAAGCGCACGCCGGTCGCTTCGAACAGGCCGCGGTCGAAGGCGCCGGCGATGCGGCAGAGCGTGGCGAGCTTTTCCTCGCCGACACCGGCCTCGACCCAGGCATCTTTCAGCGGGCAGCGCTTCACCTTGAAGGCGATGTGGTCCGGTCCGTGCTCGACATGGGTCGGGTACATGCGACCGCCATCCGGGCTTACGGCGAGGAACGCCTCGCCGATCGCCAGCGCGTCGTTGGGGCCGAAGCCGGCGAAGGCCGTCGCAGCGACCTCCCGGCCGCGCTTTTCGATGGTGCGGATCATGACCGCCTCGGCCTTCTCAGCGCCTAGCTCGGTGGTCAGCTCATCCAGGAAGAGGCGATAGAGATCGGCCCGGTTGCGGAAGGCGGAATCGAGCTCACGCGACAGTTTTTCGGCTCTGGTTGCGGGGTCGGTCATGATGCGTCCTGATTTACTGCTTGACCATGATCTTGTCCGCAAACCGGGTCCCACTTTGCGGGATCATGGTCGGGTCCCGTCTAGTCTCGGCGTTGCCGCCACCAGCGCCTTGCCGATCGCCGATTGCGGCGACGCGATCACGGTGCGGGCATCGCCGCTCTCGGCAACCCGGCCGGCATCGAGGATGACGACGCGATGTGCGACGGCGCGGATGACGCCGAGGTCGTGCGAAATGAAGAGATAGGCGATCCGTTCCTGTCTTTGCAGGTCGAGCAGCAATTCCAGGATCTGCCCGCGCACCGATACGTCGAGCGCCGATACCGCTTCGTCCAGCACGATGAGCGATGGCCGCGTGGCGATGGCGCGGGCGATCGCCACGCGCTGCCGCTGTCCGCCGGAAATCTCGTGGATGGCGCGTCTGGCGAGGCCGGCGTCCAGACCGACGCGCTCCAGAAGCGCGGCGATGCGGCGAGGGCGCTCGGCGCGCGAGGCGATGCCGTGGATGCGCAGGGGATCATCCAGCACGCGCGCCACCGTGGCGCGCGGGTTGAAGGCGGCGTGCGGATCCTGGAACACCATTTGCAGACGGGCGCGGCGAGCGCGCAGCGCACCGCTTGAGAGCGAAAGGAAGTCCGCGCCTTCGAACTCGATACGCCCGGCGTCAGGCTCGATCAGCCGCAGCACCAGCCGCGCGATGGTCGACTTGCCGCTGCCCGACGGACCGGCGAGCGCGAGCGTCTCGCCCGGCCCGATCTCGAAGGAAACGTCGTCGACCGCCGCAAAAGGCTTGCCGCCGCGCCGATAGCGTTTGGTGAGATTGGAGACGGCCAGCACGCTCATGCCGAAGCGCCCTGCCGGTCAAGCAGCGGCTCGGCGTCGAGGCCGAGATGGGCATCGAGCAGCGCGCGGGTGTAGGCATGGCGCGGCGCTTCGATAGTCTGGCGAGTCTCGCCGAACTCCACCAATTCGCCACGGCGCAGCACCGCGATGCGCTCGGCAAGCGTGGCTGCGAGCGCAATGTCGTGGCTGATGAAGAGCAGCGTCATGCCGTCCTCCGCCACCAATTGGCGGATCAAGGCGACGATCTCGGCCTGCACGATGGTGTCGAGCGCGCTGGTCGCCTCGTCGGCGATGAGCAGTTTCGGTCCGGCCGCGATTGCCGCCGCGATCGCCACGCGCTGCTTCTGGCCGCCGGAAAGCTGGTGCGGATAGGCGCGCAGCGCGGATTCTGGGTCGGGGAGGCGGACGCGTTCGAGCAGGGTTTTGGCCTTGGCATAGGCTTCAGGCCAGGTCAGGCCGAGATGGGTATGCGCAACTTCCGCGATCTGCTTGCCGATCGGCATGACGGGGTCGAGGCTGGAGGCGGGGTCCTGGAAGACGAAGCCGATGTCGCGGCCGAGGAGGGGGATGTTGTTATCGCCAATCGCGGATAATCGGCGTTCCGTCACACCCCCCTCTGCCCTACCGGGCATATCCCCCGCAAGGGGGGAGATTAGGTCGTCATCTCCGCCTTCGCCAATCTCCTGCGTCGCAGCGAGAGGGCCGGCAGTGGAACTGCCAATCTCCCCCCTTGCGGGGGAGATGTTCGGCAGGACAGAGGGGGGTGCGAAGGAACGAGGCCTCTGTAATCGGCTTGTTGGCCATTCGATCGCTCCGCCCACAAGGGCTGACCTCGCCAGCAACCCCGCCACCGCCAGCGCCAGCGTGCTTTTGCCCGAACCGCTTTCACCGATGATCGCCAGCCGCTCGCCTGCTTCAACATCGAGGCTGATGCCGTTCAGCGCCGCCACCTCGATGTTGTCGCGACGGTAGCGCACCGTCAGATCGCGGATCGACGGCAGCGCCGTCATGACAGGCTCCTGCGTACCGCGGTGCTTTCGACCACGCCTTCTCCGGCGAGATAGACGCCGAGCACGGTCAGCACGAGTGCCACGCCCGGAATGATCGACAGAAAAGGCGCGGTGCGCAGCACCGCTCGGCCCTCGGCGATCATGCCGCCCCACGTGACGCGGTTGGGGTCGCCGAGGCCGAGGAAGGAAAGCGCGGCCTCGGTGAGGATCGCCGCGGCGACGATCACCGAGGACAGCGCCAACACCGGCGGCAAGGCGTTGGGCAGCACCTCGCGAAAGGCAATTTCCAACGGATGCATGCCGATGACGCGGGCGCCGGCGACATAATCGCGCTCGCGGATCGACAGCACATCCGCGCGCGCAACGCGAGCAGGGCCGGTCCAAGCGCCGAGCGCGATAGCGGCCACGACGACGCCGAGCGAGGGGCCGACGATGCTGACGAGAGCCAGCGCGAGAAGAAAGCTCGGCACGGTCTGGAAGGCGTCGGTGACACGCATCAGCACTTCGTCGACGAGGCCTCCGGCAAAGCCAGCCAGCGTGCCGATCACAGCTCCGATGAGCAGCGCCGCGGCGGTGGCCGCCAAGCCGACGGCCAGCGAGGTGCGGGCGCCGTGAAACAGCTCGGCCAGCACGTCGCGGCCCAGCCGGTCGGTGCCGAGCGGCAGCGACCAGTCCTGGAACGGCGGCAGCAGCGCCGGACCGGCGATCGCCTGCGGATCGCGCGGGAAAAGTAGCGGCGCCGCCAGCGCCATGGCGACGAGCAAGGCGAGGATTGCCGCGCCGGCAACCGCTTCCGGCGTGCGGAAGATGCGGCGTAACCGGCTCATAGGCCGGCCTCGCTGGCGCCGACG
>NZ_RZSC01001049.1:0-1602 GCF_003998155.1 Mesorhizobium sp. M1E.F.Ca.ET.063.01.1.1 | reverse complement strand
GATGAATGGCGGCCGCGTCGAGCAGGTCGGCACGCCGGCGCAAGTCTACAGCCGGCCGGCGAGCCGCTTCGTGGCGACCTTCGTCGGCGCGCCGGCCATGAACATGCTCGAAGGGACGGTCACGCTCGACGGGCTGTCGCTGCTTGGCGGCAGCCGCAAGCTAAACGTTTCCCGCGCCGGCCTTCCCGTCGGCTCGAAGATCGCGGTCGGCATCCGGCCCGAGGCCGTGCGCATGGTGGCGCCTGGAACGCCGAGCGCGCTCGGCGCAACGGTCGACCTCGTCGAGGAACTGGGTGCCGGCCGGGTCGTCTATGTCGATCTCGACGGCGCGCCATTCTCCGTGGTGACCTCCGAGACCGTCCATCCCGAGCCGGGCAGCGCGATCGGCCTCCAGTTCGCGGAGAGCGACCTGCACTTCTTCTCGTCGGAGAACGGTGGCAGGCTCGACGTCTTCAAGGCTTCGGTGCCGGAGCCTGCGCTGTAAGGGTCGATAGAGGGTTCACGGAATGAAGATCATCCAGATCACCGACGTCCATCTCGGCCGTCGGGGCGAGGTCCGCTTTGGTGCGGACCTGCATGAGCGGCTCGACCGCTGCATCGATCATATCAATGCACGCAACGGCGATGCAGCGCTTTGCGTGTTCACCGGCGACCTGACCGAGTCGGGCGAGGCCGGGAGCTATGCCGATCTGAAATCGGCGCTCGGCCGGCTCTCCGTGCCCTACCGGCTGCTGCCGGGGAACCACGACCGGCGGGCGAACCTCATCGCCGCCTTTCCGGAAAGTCCGGTCGACGACAACGGCTTCGTGCAATCGGTCTTCGATACGCCGGAGGGGCGGCTGGTCTTCCTCGACAGCCTGGCCGAAGGCCGCGTCACCGGAGAACTGTGCGACAACCGCCTGGGTTGGCTCGACGCACGGCTTGCCGAGGCAGCAGGCAAGCCGGCCTATCTCTTCCTGCACCATCCGCCAGTGGAACTTGGCCTGACAATCCTCGACCCGCTCGGCCTCGAACAGCCGCAGCGCCTGCTCGATGTGCTCACGCGCCACGGCAATGTCCGCTACATCTTCTTCGGCCACGTCCATCGCGACATCGCCGGCACTGTCGCCGGCATTCCGTTCTCGGCGCAGCGCGGCCTGAATGCCCGCTTCATGCTCGATCTTGTCGGCGACGAGGTGGTCGAGCAGGCGCCGCCCGCCTATTCGATCATCCTGATCGATGGGCAGCGCGTCGTCGTGCACAGCCATGATTTCCTGGAGAGCTGGCCCCTCTGGTCGCCGCAGACAGGCGAACAGGTGCGGTAGAGCAACCGCGACCAGCCTGCGATTCAGGCGAACACGTGCGCCTTGCCGGTGACGGTGAGGCGCACGATCTCGCCGACCGTCGGCGCGTCCATGCCGGTCTTGCGCAGGATGAGCGGCGTGTTGCCGATCGCGGCCGCATCGGGCGGGTCGGGGCTGTTGAGCAGCCGCACCGCGATGGTGCAGACCGAGCCGGCGAATTCGGAGTCCGTCACTTCGCCGAACAGCATGTCCGGCGTCCCCGACATGCCCTCGCGCGTGGTTCGCTTGAGCAGCACCTGCTCGGGCCTGAGCATGATGC
>NZ_RZSC01001048.1:0-1603 GCF_003998155.1 Mesorhizobium sp. M1E.F.Ca.ET.063.01.1.1 | reverse complement strand
CGGCTGGAGTGGCGCCAGGCCATACACCAGCAATATTTCGGCGCGCCCGGCTGCTCGAACAGGTTTTCGAAACGGCCGCGCGTCTCCCGCGTCACCTCGATGAAGCGGATGGAAGCGAGGTCAAGTTTCTCTGGCGGCGAGTCGTTCGAGCTGTCCGGCATCCGTCAGTTCCTTGACGGCGTTCCTGCCGATCCAGCGCGCCGTGCTGTCGGACGATGCCGCCAGTTTCTCGGCAAGCGCTAGGGCAGGGGTGTGCAGCGTCATCGACCGCTTGCCGATCTGCCGCAGCGCCCAGTTCACCGCCTTGCGGACGAAGTTGCGCGGATCGCCCGCATGCTTTTCGATCAGCGGCAGATAGGCAAGGAAGGTCGCGTCCGGCTCCTTCTTCAGGTGCACCGCGCCCCAGGCCAGCATGGCAAAGGCGGTGCGGCGGACGAACTCTCGCTCGTCCTCGGCGAATTCGTCGATCAACTCGCGCCAGAACGGCGTCGCCGCGAACAGGTCCGCGACGGTATCGACGATCTCCCAGCTGTCGAAATCGGCGGCCCAGCGCCGGCATTGGCCGATGTCGAGCTTCTTCGGCTCGCCGGTGAAGGCCGCCATCAATCGCGCCTCGCGGATGCCGGTGTCCCACAAAAGCAGCGAGCGCTCGTGGTTCTTTTTCAGCTTGCGCGCCAGCGGCCGCAGGTCGGAATTGCCGATGCCGAGCGCGGTCGCGGTGTTGATGCCGAAGCGCGCCATGCCGACAAGGTTCTCCTGTTTGCCGATCGAGCGCAGATGGGCGACGGTGTCGTGGGCGCTCCAGCTCGGATCGGGAAGGGCCATCGCCGTTTATTTTTCCAGGCGCGCCAGCAGCGAGGACGTGTCCCAGCGCCTGCCGCCCATATCCTGCACGTCCTTGTAGAACTGGTCGATCAGCGCCGTCACCGGCAGCTTGGCGCCGTTGCGGTTGGCCTCGGCAAGGCAGATGCCGAGATCCTTGCGCATCCAGTCGACGGCGAAGCCGAAATCGTATTTGCCGGCATTCATCGTCTTGTGGCGGTTTTTCATCTGCCAGGAGCCGGCAGCGCCCTTGGAGATCACCTCGATGACCTTCTCGATATCGAGCCCGGCCTTCTTGCCGAAATGGATGCCCTCGGCCAGCCCCTGCACAAGCCCGGCGATGGCGATCTGGTTGATCATCTTGGTGAGCTGGCCGGCGCCGGCCGGCCCCATCAGCCCGACCATGCGGGCATAGGCGTCGATGACGGGCCTGGCCCTGTCGAAGGCCGATTGCTCACCGCCGACCATTACCGTCAAAACGCCGTTCTCGGCACCCGCCTGACCGCCAGACACCGGCGCGTCGAGGAAAGAAAAACCGGCTTTTTCAGCAGCTTCGGCCAATTCGCGCGCAACTTCGGCCGAAGCCGTGGTGTTGTCGATGAAGACGGAGCCCTTCTTCATCGAGGCAAAGGCGCCCTTGGCGCCGGTCGTCACCGAGCGCAGGTCGTCGTCATTGCCGACGCAGGAGAAAACGAAGTCCTTGCCTTCGGCCGCTTCGGCCGGCGTCAGCGCCAGCTTGCCGCCATGCTGGGCGACCCATTGCTCGGACTTGGCGGTGGTG
>NZ_RZSC01001047.1:0-1613 GCF_003998155.1 Mesorhizobium sp. M1E.F.Ca.ET.063.01.1.1 | reverse complement strand
CCTGGACGACGGCGTTTTGTCGGTGGCGCGGTTTGATGCCGACGGCACGGTGAGCTGGCTGCCGCTGGTCCACGGCCAAGGCAAGCTCACCGCCGAGAATGGTTTTGCCGACCAGGCCGAGGTGCTGCTCAAGACCCGCCTTGCCGCCGACGCGCTCGGCGCGACGCCGATGGACAGGCCGGAGGACATCGAGACCAATCCGGTCACCGGCCGCGTCTATGCCGTCATGACCAAGAACAAGAAGCGCGACGAATCCAAGGTGAACCCGGCCAACACGCGGCCGGAAAACCTCTGGGGCCACATCGTCGAGCTGATCCCGCCCGGCGGCCGCGGTCCCGATGCCGACCACACCGCCGATAAATATGCCTGGGACCTTTTCGTGCTCTGCGGCAACCCCAAGGACGCCAAGGTCGGCGCCACCTTCCACCCCGATACGTCGGACAATGGCTGGTTCGTCTGCCCTGACAACATCACCTTCGATCCGGCCGGCCGGCTGTGGGTGGCGACCGACGGCGCCAACGACTTCGACCTTCCGGACGGCGTCTATGGCGTCGACACCGAGGGCGCGGCGCGCGGCTTGCCGAAACTGCTCTTCACCTGCCCGCATGGCGCCGAGGCGACCGGCCCCTGCTTCACGCCAGACGGCACGACGCTGTTCCTCTCGGTCCAACACCCCTCGGAGGATGCCGAGACGCTCGACAAGGCCGAGACGCTGTGGCCCGACTTCAAGGACGGCCAGCCGCCACGCCCGTCGGTCGTCGCCATCCGCCGCAAGGACGGTCAGCCGGTCGGCGCCTAAGGTTGTCGGGCATTTGCAAAAAAGGGCGCGGAACCCCGATTTGGGTCCCGCGCCAGTAGGCAGTCGGGAGGACGAAAGCAATCCAGGAAAAGTGCGTAGCGGTTTTCCGTCCGGAATTGCTTCAAACAAATAACTGGAGCGGGTCGGCGATGAACGCCGAACCGCTCTAGATGCTTTTCGCCGACATTTGGGTGGCGATGTAGTCGGCCTGTCGGATAGCCAACGAGACGATGGTGAGCGTCGGATTTTCGGCGCCGCCCGTGGTGAACTGGCTCCCGTCCGACACGAACAGGTTCTTGATGTCGTGCGTCTGGCCATGCTTGTTGACGACGCCGTCGGCCGCCTTCTCGCTCATCCGGTTGGTGCCGAGATTATGGGTCGAAGGATAGGGCGGCGTCGGGAAGGTTCGCGTGGCGCCGACAGCAGCATATAGAGCCTGGCCCTGTTTGTAGGCGTGATCACGCATCGCCGTGTCGTTGGCATGGTCGTCGAAATGGACGTCTGCGATCGGCATGCCGTGCTCGTCCTTTTCGTCCTTGTGCAGCGTGATGCGGTTCTCCTCGCGCGGCATGTCCTCGCCGACAATCCACAGCCCCGCCATACGGTCGTAGTGATCGAGCGCGGTCGTGAAGGAGCGGCCCCAGCCGCCCGGATTGAGGAAGGCCGCCATGAACGGCAGGCCGAGCGACAGCGTCTCCATCTCATAGCCGCCGACGAAGCCGCGCGAAGGATCGTGGCGCGCCTCGTCGCGGATGATGCCGGCCATGGTGGTGCCGCGATACATGTGCACCGGCTTGTCGAAGACGGCATAGAC
>NZ_RZSC01001046.1:0-1615 GCF_003998155.1 Mesorhizobium sp. M1E.F.Ca.ET.063.01.1.1 | reverse complement strand
CGCATGCCGAGGCGTTGGTGACGGCCAGTCCGTCGCCCTGGACTTACATCGCCACTGCGCAGGCCTATGACGACGAGATGCGCGAGCGCATCGCGCTGCATCGCGCTCGGCGCGGCGAAGGCTGGGTGACGATTGATGCGCCGCTCGATCTTGTCGGCGCGATCGAGGCTTTGCCCGATCACCAGCCGGTGCTGATCGATTGCCTGACATTGTGGCTGACCAATCATATGCTGGCGGAACATGATGTCGAGGCCGAGTGCCGGCGGCTCTCGGATGTGCTGTCGCGTCCGCGCGGGCCTTGGTTCGTGGTATCGAACGAAGTCGGGCTTGGCATCGTGCCGGACAATGCGCTGGCGCGCCGGTTCCGCGATGCCGCCGGCCGGCTCAACCAGCAGGTCGCGGCCGTTGCCGATAGTGTGCTGATGATGGTGGCGGGGCTGCCGCTCAAGGTGAAGTGACATGGCCGAAATCGACGACAAGATCATCGACGACGGGGACGCCGAACGCCATCGCGCCAAGATGGTCAAGCGCAAGGCGGTGCAGGATGCCGAGGTAGCGGGCAAGACGATCGAGAAGGGCCTGCTGATCGTCAACACCGGACCTGGCAAGGGCAAGACAACGGCGGCCTTCGGCCTGGCGCTCAGGATGCTCGGCTACGGCAAGCGCGTCGGCGTCGTCCAGTTCATCAAGGGCAAATGGCACACCGGCGAAAAGGATGCTTTCGCGGCCTTCGGCGACCGCGTCGTCTGGCATGCGATGGGCGAGGGGTTCACCTGGGAGACGCAGGACCTGAAGCGCGACATCGCCGCCGCCGAGGCTGCCTGGGCCAAGGCGCTGGAACTGATGGCCGATCCCTCGATCAGCCTCGTCGTGCTCGACGAGCTCAACATCGCTTTGCGCTACGACTATCTCGATCTGGAAAAGGTGGTTGCGGCGCTGAAGGCGCGCCGCGAGGGTCTGCATGTCATCGTCACCGGCCGCAACGCCAAGCCGCTGCTGGTCGAAGCGGCCGATCTCGTCACCGAGATGGGGCTGACCAAGCACCACTTCTCGGCAGGCGTGAAGGCGCAGCAGGGAATTGAATTCTAAGGTGTGTCGATATTCAGGTGATGCCGGCCTGCGAACGGCCTGACCTGAACCTCAACACACCTTAGCCGGCGATCAAGATGGTCAGGTAAATCACGATCGCTGACAGGATGCCGAACAGGGCAATCAGCAGCCAATCGGCGACGCGGTAAAGCTTCAGCGCTTGCCTTATATCTGTGCTTTCGGCCTCGCGACGGCCGCCTTCGCCCATGAAGGCGTCCTCGACGATCTCGCCGCCATAGCTGCGCGGCCCGGCCAGGGACAAGCCCAGGGCGCCGGCCATGGCGGCCTCGGGCCAGCCGGCATTGGGCGAACGATGCTTCTTCGCGTCGCGGCGCATCACCTGCCAGGCATTGCGGGGATCGGCGCCTTTGACCAGGAAGGCTGCCAGCACGATCAGCATGCCGGTGAGGCGCGATGCCGGCAGGTTGATCCTGTCATCGAATAGCGCTGCGGCGCGGCCGAAAGCCTCGTGTTTCGGCGTGCGATGGCCGATCATCGAATCGGCGGTGTTGGCGGCCTTGTAGGC
>NZ_RZSC01001045.1:0-1619 GCF_003998155.1 Mesorhizobium sp. M1E.F.Ca.ET.063.01.1.1 | reverse complement strand
GTGGAATTTCGCCGGTCGCGCCGGAAGGATGAGGAAGGACATCGTCGGCAACGTGTTCCTAGTCGATTATCAGGACTGGCCGGAGAAGCCGATGGATCGGTTCGTCGGCTACAGCATCGAGCCCGCCTTTGGGAGAACGGTCACTGACGCGTCCGATCGGGTTCACCGCGCGTTGGCGGGTGACATGCCGGCCGTCAGCCGCCGGGATGAGGAGGGCCTAAGGGTAAGGTCGGCAGCAGGACTGTTGATCTCCAGAGCGGCGAAAGGCGATCTCGCTCCGTTCGTCGAACGGACTTTAGGCGGGCTTGCGGCAGAAGATCGAAACTCGCTCGTGGAGATGTCGAATGCGGCGCACGCGGCGATCGGTCTCCCAAAATCATTGCTCGCGACAAACTGGACCGTTGATCCTTTCGGACTCCGGCGTCTTTACGACAACATGCTGGCGAAGATCGCGGAGGGCGAGTTCGATGAGCTCTTCCCAGTCAACCCGCACGACAAGGGGTCGAAGAAGCGATACGCGTCGATCTTCCTCAGAATCCAGCGCTGTGTCTTCAACGTCCAGCACGCGTTCGGAGCGGTGGCGGCGGGCACTGCCGTGGATTGGATGAAGGGATTGCCCTATCCCGCGCTGCTCGCGATTGCGGTGAGAAAGGCTGAGGAGAAGCGAGCTAAGAAGATCGTCGAAAACGAAGCCGAGAAGGCGGCCAATCCGAACGCGAGGGTCCGGACACCGCGTGAGGTCGACGTCAACGGCGTCATCCGACGCGAGTTTGAAATGATCGAGGACGTGCTGCGATTTCAGTATGTTCAGTTGGGCAAGGCCTACATAGACATATTGAACTTGGCGCTGCGGGAGACGGAAAATGCTGCCCGCATCGCGGAAATCTTTGACTTCCCTCTCGCTCTGGAGCTGGGAGTGGCAACCAAGTCCGGATGGTCCTTCATGGAACTTGGACTGTCGAGAATCGCCGCTTCGGCTCTTGAGCCAAACTTTCCCAACTCGAACCTATCGGTCCAAGACGCCCGATCCTGGTTGGCGACGGTCGAAGTCCGTGATTTGGGGCTGAGCCCAGTGATTGTGGAAGAACTGAAGAAATTGAATCTCGTCCAAACGGCAGCGTAGGCGACTGTTCGGTGCCTTGTCGGCACTTTCATACTCGCGTCGTATTGAGGCATTGATGCCAACGAATCTTGCCTTGATCGACGTCTGCTTTCGGGCAAACGCCGCCAGGCGCCCAATAACAAGTACGGGGCATTACTGCCATACAGCCTGATCATTCTGTGACGAATGCGTCGTTTTGATAGACCGCCGCGCGAGCACGCAAGGTTGGCCCTTGCTCAGCGCTCGTAATCGTTATCATTCGAGCGCTGGGTCTTGCGGTCCTGCTCTTCAGCCTGCTGAGTCTTCTGCTTGTTGGCGTCCTTCTGCTTGCTTCTCATCTCCTGCTCGGTGCCGGTTCGCGGCTGCTCCGGCTGGCGGGGATCGTCCCGAGGTGGTAGGTCTCGCCCTCGCGCCTCGCGCTCGGGGATCGGCTCGCCACCGCTACCACCACGACGCTGCTGGCGCTCGAATTGCAGCCGCGCGAGACGATCATGCATCTTGTCGTTGACCTCTTCAC
>NZ_RZSC01001044.1:0-1620 GCF_003998155.1 Mesorhizobium sp. M1E.F.Ca.ET.063.01.1.1 | reverse complement strand
CATCTGGATCGGCTTCGGATCGATGAAGCCCGCGGCGTTCGCGGCCTTGAGCAGCGCGCCGGTGATTCCTAGGGTGGCGAAACCGTTCTGTTCCGCCTGGTTTTCGTTGGTCAAAATAATCTTCTTTCACGCGGCTCGATGCCGCAAACAGCGATGGCGGCAGGGCGCAACCTGCCGGCGAAAATTGTCAGGAAACGACAAGGCGGCGGACGGAAGCGTCCGCGCGGCTGCGCTGTCGTGCCCGCGAGCTTCATGCTCCGGGGCTCTTTCGCCACCTTGTCGACTGCCGGACAGAGAGGCCGACTTGCCGGAAAGAGGGAAAACAGACGCAACCAGTCTCATGCGTGGAGAAAGCCGGACAAACCGGCCCAAGCGCCTATGCCGCCGCATATGGCCGAGTCCGGCCTGAAATGCAAGGGGTGATGTTGCAATGCAACAAGAACAGGGTGCTTGCGCTCCCCCGCCCTCCCGATTACCACAAATCACCTTTCCTTTTTGGGGGCAGCGATGAAAGACGTGCTGAAGGAACTCGAGCGCCGCCGTGAGATCGCCCGCATGGGCGGCGGCAAGGAGCGGATCGAGGCCCAGCACAAGAAGGGCAAGCTCACCGCCCGCGAGCGCATCGAGGTGTTCCTCGACGAAGGATCGTTCGAGGAGTTCGACATGTATGTCGAGCACCGCTCCACCGACTTCGGCATGGAGAAGACCAAGATCGCCGGCGACGGCGTGGTGACCGGCTGGGGCACGGTAAACGGCAGGCCGGTGTATCTCTTCGCCAAGGATTTCACCGTCTTCGGCGGCTCGCTGTCGGAGGCGCATGCCGAGAAAGTGGTCAAGGTTCAGGAGATGGCGCTGCGCAACCGCGCGCCGATCATCGGCCTCTACGACGCCGGCGGCGCCCGCATCCAGGAAGGCGTGGCCGCACTTGGCGGTTACGCCGAGATTTTTCAGCGCAACGTGCTTGCCTCCGGCGTCATTCCGCAGATTTCGTTGATCATGGGGCCCTGCGCCGGCGGCGATGTCTATTCGCCGGCCATGACCGACTTCATCTTCATGGTGCGCGACACCTCCTATATGTTCGTCACCGGCCCGGACGTGGTGAAGACGGTGACCAACGAGACGGTGACGGCCGAGAGCCTCGGCGGCGCCACGGTGCACACGACCAGATCCTCCATCGCCGACGGCGCCTATGACAACGACGTCGAGGCGCTTCTGCAGATGCGCCGCCTGATCGATCTTCTGCCGGCTTCCAACACCGCCGAGATTCCAGAGATCGAATGCTACCAGTCCGTGATGGACTATGACATGTCGCTCGACCGGCTGGTCCCCGACAACGCCAACAAGCCCTATGACATAAAGGAACTGATCCTGAAGGTTGCCGACGAAGGCGACTTCTTCGAGATCCAGGCGAGTTTCGCCAAGAACATCGTCACCGGCTTCGGCCGCGTCGACGGCCGAACCGTCGGTTTCGTCGCCAACCAGCCGATGGTGCTGGCCGGCGTGCTGGATTCAGACGCCAGCCGAAAGGCGGCGCGCTTCGTGCGCTTCTGCGACTGCTTCTCGATCCCGATCGTGACTTTCGTCGACGTTCCGGGCTTCCTGCCCGGCACGGCGCAGGAA
>NZ_RZSC01001043.1:0-1621 GCF_003998155.1 Mesorhizobium sp. M1E.F.Ca.ET.063.01.1.1 | reverse complement strand
GGAGGGCGCGGCTTCGGACGAATCCGGCTATGAGGCCGGCGACGCGAGCGACGCCGCGGCGGAGAACGCCGCAGCGGTCTCCGAGAGCGTCGAAACCATAACCGAGGCGACCGGCGAACAGGCGAACGAAGCTCCTGAAGCCAGCAGCGACAGCGACGAAGACGGGAATGACCAGCCTTCCGACGCGGGTCCCTCTTCGATTGCGGCCAGTGTCGAAGCCGATGTGATTTCCGAAGCGGTGCCGCAGGCGGAATCCATCAGCGAAGCTGCTTCCACTGACGAGGCCGCATCGAGCGAAAGCGATCGCGGCATGCTGGAAGAGGTGCAGTCCTCGCATTCGGACGAGCATGAGATCGAATCGGTCGGCGCCGAGGACGCGCTCGAGGAAGTCCGCAACCGCCGCAAGCCGGTGCGCCGCCAGTACAAGATCCAGGAGGTCATCAAGCGCCGCCAGATCCTGCTGGTGCAGGTCGTCAAGGAAGAGCGCGGCAACAAAGGCGCGGCGCTTACCACCTATCTTTCGCTCGCCGGCCGCTATTCGGTGCTGATGCCCAACACCGCGCGCGGCGGCGGCATCTCGCGCAAGATCACCAACGCCCAGGACCGCAAGCGGCTGAAGGAGGTCGTGGCCGATCTTGAGGTGCCGCAGGGCATGGGCGTCATCCTGCGCACCGCCGGCGAAAGCCGCACCAAGGCCGAGATCAAGCGCGACTACGAATATCTGATGCGGCTTTGGGAAAACGTCCGCAATCTGACGCTGCAGTCCTCGGCCCCTGCCCTCGTCTATGAGGAAGGCAGCCTGATCAAGCGCTCGGTGCGCGACCTCTACAACAAGGATATCGACGAAATCCTGGTCTCCGGCGAGGACGGCTATCGCGAGGCCAAGGACTTCATGCGCATGCTGATGCCGAGCCACGCCAAGGTGGTGCAGCCCTATCGCGACACTACCCCGATCTTCGTGCGCAACGGCATCGAGGCGCAGCTCGACCGCATGCTGCAGCCGCAGGTGACGCTGAAGAGCGGCGGCTACATCATCATCAACCAGACCGAGGCGCTGGTCTCGATCGACGTCAACTCCGGCCGCTCCACCAAGGAGCATTCGATCGAGGACACCGCGCTCCACACCAATCTGGAGGCCGCCGAGGAAGTCGCGCGGCAGCTCAGGTTGCGCGACCTTGCCGGCCTGATCGTCATCGACTTCATCGACATGGAGGAGAATCGCAACAACCGCTCCGTCGAGAAGCGGCTGAAGGATCACCTCAAGAACGATCGCGCCCGCATCCAGGTCGGCCGCATCTCGCATTTCGGCCTGATGGAGATGTCGCGCCAGCGCATCCGCGCCAGCGTGCTGGAATCGACGATGAAGCCCTGCCCGCATTGCGGCGGCACCGGCCATGTGCGTTCGGACTCCTCGGTGGCGCTGATGGTGGTGCGGGCGATCGAGGAATTCCTGCTCAAGGATTCGCGCAGCCACATCACCGTGCGCACGCCGGCGGCGACGGCGCTCTATGTGCTCAATCACAAGCGCACCAATCTGGTCGAGCTCGAGGCGCGTTTCGGCCTGACCATCACGCTCGAAGCCGACGAGACGCTGGGCGCGCAGCACTACGCGATCTTCCGC
>NZ_RZSC01001042.1:0-1629 GCF_003998155.1 Mesorhizobium sp. M1E.F.Ca.ET.063.01.1.1 | reverse complement strand
CCTCTATATCACTGGTACAACAGAGGTTGCCGGTCTCGGCGGCGATGCCAAGTGGGTGAAGCTGACCGGGCGCGCAAGCGTCTACCAGACTTTGTCCGAACAGCTTGACCTCGTCGGCCTGGTGTCGGGTGGCGCGGGCTATATTGCGGGCTACGGCAATGGCGAGCTGCGCATCTTCGACCACTTCCAGAGCAATGACCGCATGATCCGCGGTTTTGCCTATGGCGGCATTGGCCCGATTGCCAGCGACAACAGCGGCGACCATCTCGGCGGCACGACCTATTTCAATGCCTCGGCCGAGGCCCAGTTCCCGCTGCCGGTCATTCCGGAGAGCTTCGGTCTGCGTGGCGCGGTCTTCGCCGATGCTGCGACGCTCTATGGCAACAAGCTTGATCCAAGCCTGGTAAAGGCGGGATCGGCTGACATGCATTTGCGCGCTTCGGTCGGTGTTGGCCTGATGTGGGCTTCGCCGTTCGGTCCGATCCGCATCGACTATGCGATCCCGGTCGAGAAACAGCCGGGCGACGACACGCAGGAATTCAACTTCGGCATTGCAACTCGTTTCTAATCCGCGGGTTACGATGTTTCCGGGCCGCCAGGTGGCCCGGAAGAGACTGATCCGACCTAGCTGGATAATGTTTGTGGAATGACCGATCCGGTGTTCTTCGCGCCTTCACGCCGGTATACGGCTGGCGAGGTCGCGAATCTGACCGGCGCCAGCCTCGTCGATTCCTCACGGGCCGATGTTGCCATCGAAGCGTTGGCGCCCGCCAATGAGGGCGGCGAAGGGGCGCTGGTGTTCGTTGACGGCAAGCGCAACTTCGCTCTGATGCAATCGCTCAGGGCCGCAGCCGTTTTGTGCCCCGCCGACTTTGCCAACAGAGCGCCGCAGGGGATCGCGGTGCTGGTGCATCCGCGGCCGCAACAGGCCTTCGCCATGGTCGGGCGGCTGCTGTTTCCACAGGCCGCCACTCCAGGGCCGATGACAGGCGAAACCGGCATTTCGCCGCAGGCGCATATCGATCCGTCCGCGCATGTCGAGGCCGGTGCGATCGTCGAGGCCGGCGCGGTGATCGGCCCCGGCGTCTCCATTGGCGGCGGCACGGTCATTGCGCCTCACGCCGTCATTGGCCGTTCCTGCAGGATCGGCCGCGACGGCTATGTCGGCCCGGGCGCCAGCATCCAGTATGCGCTGATCGGCAACCGCGTCATCATCCATGGCGGCGCCAGGATCGGCCAGGATGGCTTCGGCTTCGTGGGCGGCGCCAAGGGACCCGAGCGCGTGCCGCAAATCGGCCGCGTCATCATCCAGGACGATGTCGAGATCGGCTCGAACACCACCGTCGATCGCGGCGCGATGTCGGACACCATCATCGGACAAGGCACCAAGATCGACAATCTGGTGCAGATCGCCCACAATGTTCGCATCGGCCGCAATTGCATTATAGCCGGGCTTTCGGGTATTTCCGGTTCCGTCGTCGTCGGCGACGGCGTCACCATGGGCGGCGGCGTCGGTCTTGCCGATCATTTGACCATAGGGCCTGGGGCCAAGCTTGCAGCGAGAAGCGGATTCATGAGCAACGTGCCGGCGGGCGAGATTTGGGCAGGCTATCCGGCCCAGCCGATGGC
>NZ_RZSC01001041.1:0-1629 GCF_003998155.1 Mesorhizobium sp. M1E.F.Ca.ET.063.01.1.1 | reverse complement strand
GGCTTCCGGAATGTCGAGGACGCCGCGCAGCGCAAGCAGTCCGTCGGCGGTGGCGGGCTGTGTGCCGAACTGCTCCTGCAGGCGCTTGGCAAGGCCCGCCAGATCCTTCAGGAAAGCCTCGTTGACCACCGGCTGCGCCTGCTGCGCGGCGGCGCGGCCGACGGTCAGCGTCGCCTGGAAATTGCCGCGCGCGAAGCGCTTCTGCACGGTCTGCCGAACAGCGGGTTCCAGCCGGTCGAAGCCCTGCGGCAGCCTCAGCCTCACCTCGACGCTCTTGCCGTTGACCGATTTCACTTCCCAGGCAATCGACGTGCCGTCGCGTTCAGCGACGGCGCGCGAGAACCCGGTCATGCTCTGCACGTCCATGATACCTGTCACCCCTGTCGCAGGTCCGGGCGCGATTGCCCGAACGTGCATACCCCATATGACACCCGACCTTCGGCCAGGCATCGGATATCCCCTCAAAACATGAATACGGCCCGGCGTCAAAGGAGGCGAACAGAACCGGCAAGGCTGCAGCCTATTGGGCGGCGTCGCCATTCTCGCCGCTGTCAGCGCCACTATTGCCACCGTCGGCATTGTCGTCGGGAGCGGCTGGCGCCGTCGTCTGGCCGGAGGCCTTGGCCGCGTCGTCGGCCTGCTTCTTCTGCTGCGCCCGGTAGCGGGCGACGTTCTGGTTGTGCTCTTCCAGCGTCGCGGCAAAGACATGGCCGCCATTGCCGTCGGCGACGAAATAGAGGTCGTCGGTCTTCGACGGATTGGCCACTGCCTCCAGCGCCGCGCGGCCCGGATTGGCGATCGGCGTCGGCGGCAGCCCCTTGACCAGATAGGTGTTATAGGGCGTCTGCTTGTCGATGTCGGACTGGTAGATCGGCCGGTCGGCCGGTTTGCCCTTGCCGCCGAACAGGCCGTAGATGATGGTCGGGTCGGACTGCAGCCGCATGCCCTTGGCAAGCCGGTTGAGGAAAACGGCGGCGACGCGCGAGCGCTCATCACCCCTGCCGGTCTCTTTCTCGACGATCGAAGCCAGGACGACGAAGTCCTCCATGTTGGCGATCGGCAGGTCGGGTGAGCGATGCGCCCAGACGTCCTCGACCAGCTTCTTCTGATCGGCGACCAGCTTGTCGATCATCTGCTGCCTGGTGGCGCCGCGGGTGAAGCGCAGCGTGTCGGTCGCGATGCTGCCCTCCGGCGGCATGGTCACCGGCATGTCGCCGGTCAGCGCCTCCTGGTCGGCCACACGCTGCAGCGCCTGCTCGACCGTCAGCCCCTCCGGGATGGTCAGCGAATACATCACCGACTTGCCGCTCTTGAACAGCTCCATGATGTCGCGCATCGAGGCGCGCGGCTTGATGGCGTATTCGCCGGCCTTCAGCGCAGCGTCATTGCCGGTGGCGCGAACGCCAAGTCTGAAGATTCGCGCATCGCTGACCAGGCCGCGACGTTCCAGTTGGTCGGCGATCTCCTGCACGCCGGTATTCGGCTTGACCATGAAGGTGTCGCCGCTGGCGGACGGGCCCGGCTCAACGAAAGCCTGCATGCCGAAGTAGAGCGCAGCACCCGAGGCGAGAACGAGAAGGATAACCACCGAAAGGAAGAAATTCAGGAACACGACGACCTGGCTGCGCG
>NZ_RZSC01001040.1:0-1631 GCF_003998155.1 Mesorhizobium sp. M1E.F.Ca.ET.063.01.1.1 | reverse complement strand
AATCTTTGCGCGAGCATGGCGTCGGCGAGCCACGAACCCAAATAGCGACCGAAGCCATGGCGCCCGGCGCTCGCGAAAGCACCGCTCAGCAGCTCGACAACCCCCTCTGCCGCAGACAGCTGGCCGATCTCGTCAACCAGATCGGTGACGGCGTCGTCGTCGCCGGCATGGCCAAGTTCCTCGTGCACGGCGGAGAGGCCTGCCTCCGTCAGCAGATGTTCCGGAGGCCGCGCCGCCTGGCGGCGCCAGGCCAAAAACGTCCGGCCGGCGGGCCCGACATCATCGCCCGGTCGGGTGAGCAGCACGGTGACGCGCAGCGCGGCCTCGTCCTCGGTGCGACCCGCCTGGCGCACCGTCGCCGCGGCCGCGCCGAGTGCCAGACGTTGCCGCCAGGCGCCGGCCCATCGCTCCTGCCGGCGCACGAGAGCATCGAGCGCGCCGAGGACGGCGCCGGCCGCAATCGCAGCATCCTCAAGGGTTTGCGCCGTCTCGACTGCCCTGCGCAGCCAAGATGGCACAGTCGCCATGGGCCCGATCGGCGCGGCGCCGAGCGGCTGGACTGCGTGGTGAGGGGACGATCTGGGGCGAAGAATCATTCTCAGCAGCATGATTCATGGCGGCGCTTTTGACAATCAGTTTCGAGCAAAACCGCCGCCCCTGTCGACAGCGTTTTACGTCCGATAAGCTTGCCTTATCGGACGTATCCGAAATCCGCCTAGCCGAGCGCCGCCAGCCCGTGCTTCTTGACCACAGACAAGAGTTTCAGCGCCATCCCGCTCGGCCGCTTGGCGCCGGTCTCCCACTTCTGCACGGTCGATTCCGACGTGTTCAGATAGCGCGCGAACACCGGCTGGCTGACATGGTTCTTCTCGCGCAACGC
Source organism: Mesorhizobium sp. M1E.F.Ca.ET.063.01.1.1 (assembly GCF_003998155.1). Lineage (NCBI taxonomy): Bacteria > Pseudomonadati > Pseudomonadota > Alphaproteobacteria > Hyphomicrobiales > Phyllobacteriaceae > Mesorhizobium > Mesorhizobium sp. M1E.F.Ca.ET.063.01.1.1. Next base: position 751 of record NZ_RZSC01001040.1, on the reverse strand, counting down.
CTTGATCTCGTCGGGTCCGATCGCCGCCGGCGCCGTCAGGCAGCTCTCGTCGAAGCTGCGCATCGTCGTCTTGTCGATCGCCCCGACCTTGTAGAGCGCGCGCGCCGAGCTATGGATCGCCTCGAAGGCGTCGGACTTGTAAGGTCTAGTCTTGCTCATGGCATATCTCCACGAAGTCTCCGTCTGCAAGCAATGCGGCGATCTGCCGATCCGTCAGACCTTGATAGGCCTTGGCCAACGTGCGGAACTGCGCGAGTTCATGGTCATCGATGTTGGCTCTGTCCTGCTTGGCGAACAGATATTCATAGACCCAGAACCGGTCGAAACCAGCCAGGATGATCGAGCGGTGCCTGTTGTCGTTCAGGCGCTTCTTGAACACGCCGCCGCCCAGATCATCCGCTTGTCCCACCGCCACCTGCACGATCGCCTTGCACAGGGCGGCGTCGCTGATCCGCGCCTTGCGCGCCGCCTTGGCGAACCAGGCCGTCTTGAATGTCCGTCGTGCCATTGGTTTAGATAGCACCTGGTGCTATAGACTTCAATCGCCATTGCTGACCTCGATGTCGCGTTCGAATGCCGATTCACATTCCGCTCCCGTTGCCATACACTGACATCGGCAAAGCCCAAATCCTGGCAAGTCTCAAGGCAACGATCCTCGCCCCATGAACCAGCCCACCGCCGACGATCTTCCCGACATTGTCGATCTGGTGATGGAAATGGGGCAGCCCGTACGGCCGCCGGCGCATGTGGA
>NZ_RZSC01000103.1:0-12758 GCF_003998155.1 Mesorhizobium sp. M1E.F.Ca.ET.063.01.1.1 | reverse complement strand
GCGAACTTGGGACGCGACGCCAAACCCGAAATGGGTGGTCGCGCTCGGCGACTGCGCAAAGGACGGCGGCTGCTTCGCCGGCAGCTACGCGGTCGTGGGCGGCGTGGCGGACGTCGTGCCCGTAGACCTGCACATTCCAGGCTGCCCGCCGCCGCCGATCGAGATCCTCAAGGGATTGATCGCGCTGCTCGACGGCGCGAACGGGAAGGGTGGCGCTTCGGAAGGCTGAAATAGCGGCAAGCCCGACTCTACCCATACGGCGACAATTCAATCTCGATGGACGAGCTCATGCTGCCAATCGACCCCGATCGCTGCTCGCCTACGTCAAATCACAACCTTGCGCTCATATCACGGTTCTCATCCACGCCAGGAAGGATTCCATCACCGCGGATCGCGGGCTGTGATGCATCCACACGACATAGAAGCTGTAGCCCGGCAGGGACAATGGATGCGCTTTGACGAGCGTGCCGCTTTCCAGTTCACGGCCGACCACGACGTCACTTAAAATCGCAATGCCTTGCCCGGCGACAACCGCATCGATCGCGTGCAGCTCCTCACGAAAGCTCAAGTCCCAGGCCTTGTCCGGGATCAGGTCCGGATCGATTGAACGGGCCGTCACCAGCCACCGGCGCCAGGTGGGAGCGTCCGGATCGCGGCTCATCCAGTCGAAATGGATCAACGGATAACGCAGGAGATCGGCGGCCCGCTCGATCGCCCGCCCATCGCTCGCCAGCAATCGCGGACTGCAAATGGGAAAGAAGGAATCGCGGCACAGCTCTTGCCCGGCAAAGCCCAAAGGCGGGCGCCGTGTATAGCGGATCGCCACGTCCGCGGCGCCGGCGCGCAGATCGAGCAGCGCGTCCGTCCCGATGATCTCCAACGGCACGGCCGGGTTGGCTTCCCGCCATTTCGGCAACCGGGGCACCAGCCATCGGCTGGCAAAAGCATTCGGGCTGGTCACCCGCAGAGGCGCTTGAAAATCCGGCTCCGCGACCGCGGCAAGGGAACCGGCGAGAAGATCAAAGCCGTTGCGCAGGATAGGGAACAGCCGCGCTCCCGCACCCGTCAGCACGAGCGGGCGCGGCCGGCGCTGGAACAGCTTGCAACCGCATATCTCTTCCAACAAGCGGACCTGGTGACTGATCGCCGTCGGCGTCACGCCGAGCTCCACCGCCGCGGCCTTGAAACTGCCGTGCCGGGCAGCGGCCTCGAAGGCGTGCAAAGCACGGAGCGGCGGGCAGTTCCTCATGCCGGCAGTGTAGATGAATTCTGCTCATCCAGTAGCTAAGAATTTCGCTTTTGCAGAAGGTTGAGCCCTGTGAGACCCTAGAGTGGTTCGCCGTTTCACGGAAACGGCGAACCACTCTATCTCTTTGTTTTCACGCAATTCCGGACGGAAAACCGCTTCACACTTTTCCTGGAATTGCTCTAGTCCGGTTGGAACCGAGGACGGCGACGATGGAGATTCCGCGACAAACCGATGCGCTGTTGGGCCGATCCCATGTTCCGAGCGCGGCGATCGAACGGCTACGGCAGGGCTTGCGGGGCGATGTGGTGTTGCCGACGGACGCTGGCTACGACCAGGCGCGCGCGGTCTGGAACGGGGCGATCGACAAACGCCCTGCCGCAATTGTCTTTTGCACCAATCCCGATGACGTCGTCCATGCCGTGATCTATGCCAAGTCACAAGGCTCACTCGTGGCCGTTCGCAGCGGCGGCCACAACGTCGCCGGTTTGTCCGTCTGCGACGATGGGATGGTGATCGATCTATCTCGCATGAAGAAGATTTCCGTCGATCCCGAGCACCGCATCGTCCGAGCCGAGGCCGGTCTGACCCTCGGCGAGTTCGACGCGGCCACGCAGGCCCACGGTCTTGCGACGACCATGGGCGTCAACGGCGACACCGGTATTGCCGGGCTGACGCTGGGTGGAGGCTTCGGCAAGCTCGGGCGAAAGCACGGTCTGAGCTGCGATAATCTGATCGCGGCCGAAATCGTGACGGCCGACGGACGGCTGTTGCGGACAAGCGCCGGCGAGCATCCTGACCTGTTCTGGGCCCTGCGGGGCGGCGGCGGCAATTTCGGCATAGTGACGGCGTTCGAATACCGGCTGCACCCGCTCGGCCCGGCCCTTCTGGTGGGCTCGGTGCTTCACGCCTACGATCAGGCGCGCGAGGCCATGCGGTTTTACGACAAATTCTCCCGTGACGCCCCGGACGAGGTGAGCGTCGACGCCGCGCTCGTCACACTGCCGTCGGGCGATCGCGCCTTCAGCATCTCGGCTTGTTATGTGGGGTCTCCCGAAGCGGGCGGGCCCGTCATAGCACCGCTGATGAAATTCGGATCTCCCATTGAAAGCCGCCTCCAAGCCGTTCCTTATCTCCAGATTCAATCGGCGGGCGACAGCCTTTTCCCGCGCGGACGGCGCTATTACTGGAAAGCGCAATTCCTGCATGAAATCAGCGATGGTGCGATCGACGCGCTGCTCGACAGTTACGCGAGGGCTCCCAATCGCTCGTCCCTGCTGGTTTTCCAGCAGGTCGGCGGCGCGATCGCCCGCGTGCCCGCGTCGCACTCGCCTTATGCCAATCGCGATGCGGCCTTCGATTGCTTCCCGATCGCCATCTGGGACAATCCGGTCGATGACGAGGCAAATATGCGCTGGGCGCGCGAGCTGTGGAATGCGGTCAAGCCATTCTCAACCGGCGGGGTCTATGCGAACAATCTTGGCGACGAAGGCGACGAGCGCGTGCGTGATGCTTATGGCGGAAATTATGCGCGCCTCGCCGCCATCAAGAAGCAATACGACCCGACCAACTTCTTCCGATTGAACCAGAATATCAGGCCTGGATAATTCGCAATCCGTGAGAGAACCGTGCGCAGCCGCTGGACGATCCTTGCTGTGCTCTTTGTCGCCCGCACCGCGATGGCGTTTCAGTTTCAGAGCGTTGCCGCCGTCGCGCCCCTTGTCAGCGCCGGCCTCGGCGCAAGCCTGGCCGACATCGGCATTCTGATCGGCCTCTATCTTGCACCGGGTGTCGCGCTGGCCCTGCCTGGCGCGACCATCGGCCGGCGCTATGGCGACAAGGCGACCGCTCTCGCCGGCCTGCTGATGATGCTGGCGGGTGAAATGCTGATGACGGCGTCGACGTCCTGGAGCCTGCAGATCGGCGGGCGACTGATCGGCGGCACCGGCGGCGTTCTCCTGAACGTGCTGATGACCAAGATGGTCGCCGACTGGTTTGCCGGCCGGGAAATCGCCACCGCCATGGCCATCTACATCAACTCGTGGCCGGCGGGCATCGCTATCGCTCTCATGCTGCTGCCGGCAATCGGAACAACCTTCGGGCTGACCGCCGTGGGCATTGCCGTTTCGGCCCTGGTCGTCGTCAGCATCGGCTTGTTGGCTTTGATCTATCGCACCCCGGAGATGCCGCCCGCCGGTGGCCTCGAACGCTCCGGCATTTCGGCCGGGACAACCTATGCCCTCATTGCCGCCGGTCTGATCTGGTGCCTTTACAATGTCGGCTTCGCGATGGTCTTCAGCTTCGGTCCGTCGATGCTCGTCGAGCGGGGGTGGTCCAATTCGGCGGCGGGATCGACGATCAGCGTCGTGATTTGGCTGGCCGCGCTTTCGGTCCCCGTGGGTGGCTTGCTGGCGGATCGCACCAAACACAGCGGGACGGTTCTCGCCGCGGGCTGTGTGGGTTTCGCATTCCTGATGCTCCTTCTGTCGCGAAGCGGACCGGTGCTGGCCCTCATCATCGCCATGGGGATCGTATGCGGCCTGCCTGCCGGCGCGATCATGAGCTTGCCCACGCGCGTGCTCGATCAGAGGACGCGATCGGTCGGGACGGGCGTGTTTTACACCGTCTACTATGCCGGCATGCTTGCCGGGCCGGCGATCGGCGGCAAACTCGCTGTTTGGGCAGGCACCGCGACGGCCGCTCTCGATTTCGGCGCTGCCGCCCTGCTCCTTTGCCCTCTCCTTCTCTGGTCATTCCAGCGGATCAGCCGCCTCCCGCAGCCGATGGCGGTTCCATCCCGGTAGGTGCTCCCAACGACCGAACGATGCATGCCTTGACCTTGATCAAGGCATGCCCGCTCCGCGACCCTACTCTTCCGGCATTCACAAAAGGAGCAGGCGATGACGAAGACGATGAAAGCTGCGGTGGTGCGCGATTTCGGCAAGCCGCTCACAATCGAGGACGTGCCGGTGCCCGCGCCGGGACCCGGTGAACTGCTTGTCAAGGTGGTCGCCTGCGGCGTGTGCCACACGGACTTGCACGCGGCCGAGGGCGACTGGCCGGTGAAGCCGGCGCTGCCTTTCATCCCCGGCCATGAGGTGGTCGGCGTCGTGGCCGCGCTCGGTCCCGGCGTCAGCGATTTCAAGGAAGGCGATCCCGTCGGCGTCGCCTGGTTGCACGACGCGTGCATGCGTTGCGAATATTGCGAGACCGGCTGGGAAACGCTGTGCGAGCATCAGCACAACACGGGTTACAGCTGCAACGGCGGCTTCGCCGAATATGTCATCGCTTCGGCGGCCTTTGCCGCGCGTCTTCCTGCCGGCGTCGATTTTGCGCAGATGGCTCCGATCCTGTGCGCGGGCGTGACGACCTACAAGGGCTTGAAAGAGACCGAAGCGCGCCCTGGCGAATGGGTCGTGATCTCCGGTATCGGCGGGCTCGGCCATGTGGCGATCCAGTACGCCAAGGCAATGGGCCTGAAGGTCGTGGCGCTCGACATCGCAGCGGACAAGCTCGCCCTGGCGCGCGCGGCCGGCGCCGAGGGGGTCATCGACGCCCGTTCGCCGGACGCGGTGGCCGATGTGCTCAAGGCGACCGCCGGCGGCGCGCACGGCATCTTAGTGACGGCCGTCTCGCCGCCGGCCTTTTCACAGGCGCTGCGCATGGTGCGCCGCAAGGGCACGGTTGCCCTTGTCGGCCTGCCGCCGGGGGAATTCCCGACCCCGATCTTCGATGTGGTGCTCAAGCGCGTCACGGTGCGCGGGTCGATCGTCGGTACGCGGCGCGATCTCGATGAGGCCATGGCCTTCGCGGCCGAAGGCAAGGTGAAGGCCGAAATCACCAAGGCGCCGTTAAGCGACATCAATGCGATCTTCGCCAGACTCAAGGCAGGCAAGATCGACGGCCGCGTGGTGCTGGACCTTACCGGCTCCGACAGGGCAAGCACGAGGAAACTGGAGCTAGCCGAGTCAGAAACCTAAAAATATCAGCGGTTTCAACCGGATGAAATGGCGCGCCCGAAGAGATTCGAACTCCTGACCCCCAGATTCGTAGTCTGGTGCTCTATCCAGCTGAGCTACGGGCGCGCATCAGGCCGTGTGCGACACGGCCCCGCGATCCGATCAAAACGACCGGCCGCGAAATGTGGAGTGTTCCCTAACGACTGAATTTGCGAAAAGCAAGCCGATCCGGCAAAAGTTTTGTCGCAGGCATTGCGGCTGAGCCTCCGACGGCGTCGTTCAGGACGGAACCGGCGCGGTTTGTCGGGATGGCTGCGGTCAAGCGGGACGGCGCAGGCCGTTGCGGGCCTGATCGAGCCGCACCGGCTGGTCGGGGATGGTGACGGCGAAGACCGTGCGGCCGCCGATCGATTCGACCAGCTCGACCGTGCCGCCATGGGCGCGGATCAGCTCATGGGCGATCGCCAGGCCGAGGCCGGTGCCGCCGCTGCGCGCCGAGCCGCGGAAGGCCGCGAACAGGTTTTCGCGGGCCTTGGGCGGCAGGCCGGGCCCGGTGTCGGTGACGGTGATGCGGCTGACGCTGCCCGAACGTTCGGCCGAGACGGCGAGACGACGCACCACCGCGCTTTCGGTGTCGGCTGCCATCGCCTGCACGGAGTTGCGACAAAGATTGGTGAGCACGCGGAACAGCTGGTCGGAATCGGCATCGACCTCGAAGGTGAGATCGACGCCATTGATGAACTCGATGCCTTCCTCGATGTCGAGCAGGCCATGCACGTCGTCGACCAGCTGGCGCAGCCTGAGCCTGCGGCGCGACGGCGCCGGCTCCTGCGTGCGGCCATAGGCGAGCACGCCCTCCGAATAGGCGACGGCGCGGTCGAGCGCGCGCAGGAGCTTCGGCGCGAAGGACTGCACGGTCGGGTCCTTCACCTGGCGCAGGCGGTCCGACATCAGTTGCGCGGAGGCGAGGATGTTGCGCATGTCGTGGTTGATCTTCGACACGGCAAGGCCGAGGTCGGCGAGGTGCTTCTGCTCGGAAAGCATCTTGTGCAGCCGATCCTGCATCTGCGCCAGCTCGCGCTCGGCGACGCCGATCTCATCGGAGCGCTCCGTCGGGCAGATGATGCGCCCGGGATCGTCGGGCGCCTCGGAGAAGGACAGGATCGAGCGCGTCATGGTGCGGATCGGGCCGATCATGATGAGGTCGATCGCCGCATAGACGAGCATGGCGGTGAACAGCGAGATCAGCAGCGACACCAAGGCGACGTTGCGCGAATAGCGCAGCATCGCGTTGCGCAGGCTGCGGTCCGGCATGATCAGCTCGAACTCCTTGTCGCTGTCGCCGACCGGGCCGAAGACGCGCAGCATGCGGTTGCCGCCGACGAACAGCGTTTCCAACGCGCCCGTCATGCCGTTGACCAGGCCGACATTGGCGATGTCGATATGCTCGTCGACCTTCGGCGGCATGTCGGCCACGACCAGCAGCCGCGAGACGCCGCCGTCGCGCACCGCGATCGCCTTGGCGCCGATCGCCATCAGCACATCGTTCTGGGCGGTGTGCGACAGCGAGTTGGGCTCGCCCTGCAACAGGACGATCGAAACGGCGGCGGCGGTGCTCAGCCGCTCCTTCAGCCAGTTCACCCTGTAGCTGGCGATCCAGGGCAGGAAGATCAGGATTTCGGCGAGCAGCACGAAGACGATGGTGAGAAGCAGAAGCTTCGTCGACAGGCCGCGCGACAGCGGCACCCGGCGCGGAGAGCTCATTTCCGTCGGGCGTGCCTTTTCATCCGTGGACAGGACTTCACTCGTCATGACGCGGTTTTCACGAACGCTTGATCGGACAAGGTTATGCGATTTGCGGCTTTTTTGCCAATTTCGTCCCTGGCATCGCAAAAAATTCGCCCGCAGCAGCCCGGATTGACTTCCAAAAACCTTCTTTCTATAAGCCCGCTCACGCTCGGGCCATTCGTCCCGGCGCGGTTTCGATCGCGCCTAAAACCGGCCCGGCAAAGCTCCTGTTACAGAGTGACAGAATCAAGAAGGGCCGCACGCCGCGGTATTAAAACAAATGAAGCGTACCTACCAACCGTCCAAACTCGTCCGCAAGCGCCGGCACGGTTTCCGCGCCCGCATGGCCACCAAGGGTGGCCGCGGCGTCGTCGCAGCCCGCCGCAACCGCGGCCGCAAGCGGCTGAGCGCCTGAGCGAAAGACGAGATCGTTGCCCGCAACCGGCAAGCCAAAGGGGAAAGCTCCCGGGCGGCTTCTGAAACGCGCGGATTTCCTGGCTGTGCGCGGCGGCGAGAAACGCCGCGGGCGGCTTTTTCTCGTCGAGGTTCTCGATCGTGGCGACGATTCCGCGCCACGCGTCGGCTACACGGTCACCAGGAAGGTCGGCAACGCCGTGGTGCGCAACCGCGTCCGGCGGCGGCTCAGAGAAGCTGTGCGAACGTATGCCGCCGATGACATGGCGCCCGGCAATGACTATGTCATCGTCGGGCGCGAAGACGTGCTTGCCATTCCGTTCGGCCAGTTGAAGGCCGAGCTTTCCCGCCGGCTGCGCGGAACACGATAGGCTCTCGATGGAAAACAACCGCAATTTCTTCATCACCATCGCGCTGTCGGTGCTGATCCTGACGCTGTGGCAGGTGTTCTACATGAACCCGCGCATGGAGCAGCAGCGCGAGCAGGCCCGCATCGAGCAGCAGCGCGCCGAAGCGCAGAAGAAGGAAGCGGGCGGCGCCGCCAATTCCGGCGCAACCGGGACACAGGCTCCGGCGCCCGGCGCCATCCCCAACACGCCTGGCGCCGAGGCAACGACGCCGGCAACCTTGGAACAGGCGCTCGCCGCAACCACGCGCGTCAAGATCGATACACCGAGCCTGTCCGGCTCGATCAACCTCGCCGGCGCACGCCTCGACGATCTCAAGCTCAAGCACTACACCGAGACGGTCGACAAGAACTCGCCCGAGATCCAACTTCTCAACCCGGAGCAATTGTCAAACGGATATTTCGCCGAGATTGGTTTCGTCGGCGACAGCAATGTCGGCACACTGCCCGGGCCGAAGACGGTATGGAGTGTTGACGGCAATTCGACGCTGAGCCCGGCGACGCCCGTGACGCTCACTTTCACCAACGACAAGGGACTTGTCTTCAAGCGGACGTTCTCGGTCGACAACGACTACATGTTCACCGTTTCCGATACCGTTCAGAATACCGGCGGCACCGCCGTGTCGCTTTTCAACTATGGCCGTGTCGCCCGCTTCGACAAGCCGGCCGTGGCCAGCACCTATGTGCTGCATGAAGGCCTCATTGGCGTTACCGGCAGCGAGGGCCTGCAGGAGCACAAATACGCGGCGATCGAGAAGGACAAGCAGTACAAGCCCGGAAAGTCGACAGACGGCTGGCTCGGCATCACCGACAAATACTGGGCCGTCACGCTGATCCCTTCGGAGAAGCAGCCATTCCAGCCCAGCTACTCCTATGTCGACATCAACAACGGGCTTCGCCACAGCTATCAGTCCGACTACATGACCGATGCCATCGCGGTCGGACCTGGGCAATCGACAACGGTCGAGACGGAGATCTTTGCCGGCGCCAAGGAAGTCAACAAGGTCAATGCATACGCTCAGGACCGCAACATCCGGCTGTTCGATCGCCTGATCGATTGGGGTTGGTTCATCTGGATAACCAAGCCGATGTTCTACCTCATCGACACGCTCTACAAGTTCTTCGGCAATTTCGGACTGGCGATCCTCGCCACCACCGTCATCGTCAAGGCTATCTTCTTCCCGCTCGCCAACAGATCTTACGCGTCGATGGCGAACATGAAGAAGGTGCAGCCGAAGATGCTGGAAATCCGCGAGAAATACGCGGACGACAAGATGAAGCAGCAGCAGGCGATGATGGAGCTCTACAAGACCGAGAAGATCAATCCGCTGGCCGGCTGCTGGCCGGTGGCGCTGCAGATCCCGGTCTTCTTCTCGCTCTACAAGGTGCTCTACATCACCATCGAGATGCGGCACGCGCCGTTCTTCGGCTGGATCCATGACCTGGCGGCGCCCGATCCAACGTCGATCTTCAACCTGTTCGGACTGCTGCCGTTCGCTCCGCCGGCTTTCCTGCCGCATATGGGCGCCTGGGCGGTGGTGATGGGCATCACCATGTTCCTGCAGATGCGCATGAACCCGGCGCCGCCGGATCCGACGCAGGCCGCGGTCTTCACCTGGATGCCGGTGATCTTCACCTTCATGATGGGCAGCTTCCCTGCCGGCCTCGTCATCTACTGGGCCTGGAACAACACGCTCTCGATCCTGCAGCAGGGTGTGATCATGAAGCGCCAGGGCGCCAAGATCGAATTGTGGGACAATCTGGCGGCAATGTTCCGCAAGAAGCCATCGCCGGCGGAATAGCCGGCGCCCGACCCTGAATACAAAACCCCGGCATGCCGGGGTTTTTTGTTGGCCGATATCGTTCGACGCCCTTCGGACAGAACCTCGCGGGCTTCTTCCGGAATTCGCGTCGCCCCGCGAAACTCCGGCGTGGCCCGCCTCGTAGCTTCCCGGTCCTCCCCAATAAGGCCGCGACGGCTTCCGGCGCTACGACGCCGGTGTTTGGGAGGCCGTCCGGCAGACCGGGATCCCCGCGGGGGGATCCCGGTCGTTCCCGGCTAACTAGGGGTGGGTAGACCACGCGTCGCGCATCACTATAAGCTCGGCCTCCTGCAAGGGTGGACGGAGCCAGCCGATGACCGGACCCAATCCCAACATCAAGCATCCCATCGCGATGCATCCGCGCGTCGGCTTCCTGAAGGGGCTGGTCAACGCGCCCAACATCGAGATCGGCGACTTCACCTATTACGACGACCCTGACGGCCCCGACAAATTCGCCGAAAAATGCGTGCTGCACCATTATCCCTTCATCGGCGACAGACTGATCATCGGCAAGTTCTGCGCTATCGCCGAGGGCGCGCGCTTCATCATGAACGGCGCCAATCACGCGATGTCCGGCTTCTCGACCTATCCGTTCAACATCTTCGGCCATGGTTGGGAGGAAGGTTTCGACCCTGAGACGTGGTCGAAGGAGATCCGCGGCGACACGATCATGGGCAATGACGTCTGGATCGGCATGGATGCGGTGATCATGCCCGGCGTGAGGATCGGCCATGGCGCGATCGTTGCGGCGAAATCGGTTGTCACGCACGACGTGCCGCCCTATGCGATCGTCGCCGGCAACGCGGCCAAGGTGGTAAAGATGCGCTTCGACGACTTCACGATACGGCGACTTTTGAAAGCGGCCTGGTGGGACTGGCCGGTCGACAAGATCAGCCGCAACCTCGACGCCATCCGGGGCGCCGACATTTCCAGGCTGGAGGCCGCGGTTTGAGCGCGCCCGAAAAGACGACAAACGACAAGACAATGGGCGACACGGCGGCAATCAACCCTGAGCTGTTCACACGCGGCTGGATCTTCATCCGCGGCGTGCCTTCGATGAAATTCCTGCCGCCCGAAGGGCCGCCGGAGATCGCCTTCGCAGGCCGCTCTAATGTCGGCAAATCCTCGCTGATCAACGCTCTGGTCGGCCAGAAGGGCCTGGCGCGCACCTCGAACACGCCGGGGCGCACGCAGGAGCTCAACTATTTCGTGCCGGACGGGTTCTCCGGCGAGGGCGCCGACCTGCCGCCGATGGCGCTGGTCGACATGCCGGGCTACGGCTACGCCAGCGCGCCGAAGGACAAGGTCGATGCCTGGACGAAGCTGATCTTCGAATATCTGCAGGGGCGCGTGACGCTGAAGCGCGTCTATGTGCTGATCGATGCCCGCCACGGCATCAAGGCCAAGGACGAGGAGGTGCTGTCGCTGCTCGACAAGGCGGCTGTCTCCTACCAGGTCGTGCTGACCAAGACCGACAAGATCAAGGCGGCGGGCGTGCCGAAACTGATCGAGGAAACGCTTGCCAAGATCAAGAAACGGCCGGCGGCGTTTCCGACCGTGCTCGCGACATCATCGGAAAAGGCCGCCGGGCTCGACGAGCTGCGCGCGGCGATCGCGCTGGTGGCGAACGGTGGCTGAGCGGGCCTGCGTCGGGCAGCCGCATTGGAAAGGTTTGCGTGGCACGAGCCCCACCCCTACCCACAACGGAATCCTGGCGGCAACGACGAAATGTCGATGATACAACGGCGGCATCGTCCCTCCTTCCTGTGGCAGGGCAATCGCATATGGCGCTCCCCCTCTCCGTCTCGGCTTCGCCGAGCCACCTCTCCCCCACGTTGTGGGGGCGAGGAACCCAAGCTTCCAAAGGCCGCTACATCAGCGATTAGCGTTTCCTCGCCCCCATGAAATGGGGGAGAGGTGGCCGCGTAGCGGACGGAGAGGGGGCAGCGCTGCCGTGTGCGATTGCCCCGTGTGTACCCCGTTGTGGGGAGGGGTAGAGGGGTACTTCATATGCGATTGCGCTGGCCCGAAAGCGCGCCAGACCCCGCCCTATCAAGCTTTGCTCAATCCATCTCGTCGCGTTCCGGCGCAAGGTCCCGCCGACCGGCAAGGATTTCACGCTTGCCGACGTGGTTGGGGGCGCCGACCAGGCCTTCCTTCTCCATGCGTTCGACCAATGAGGCGGCGCGGTTGTAGCCGATGCCGAGGCGGCGCTGGATGTAGGAGGTCGAGCATTTCTTGTCGCGCTTGACCACCTTGACGGCTTCCTCATAGAGGGCGTCGCCATCCTCCTCGGCGATCGAGCCCTTGTCGAAGACCGGACCGGCGTCGGCCGCCTCTTCCTCCGCTTCCTCGCCGGCGGTGACGGTGTCGAGATATTCCGGGCGGCCTTGCGCCTTCAGATGCGCCACGACGTGCTCGACCTCCAGATCGGAGACGAAGGGACCGTGCACGCGCGCGATGCGCCCGCCGCCGGCCATATGCAGCATGTCGCCCTGGCCGAGCAGCTGCTCGGCGCCCTGCTCGCCCAGGATCGTGCGGCTGTCGATCTTCGACGTCACCTGGAAGGAAATGCGGGTGGGGAAATTGGCCTTGATGGTGCCGGTGATGACATCGACCGACGGGCGCTGCGTGGCCATGATCAGGTGAATGCCGGCGGCGCGGGCCATCTGCGCCAGCCGCTGGATGGCGCCTTCGATCTCCTTGCCGGCGACCATCATCAGGTCGGCCATCTCGTCGACGATGATGACGATGTAGGGCATCGGCGCGAGGTCGATCTCCCGTTCCTCGAACAGCGGCTCGCCCGTGCCCTTCTCGAAGCCTGTCTGCACCTGCATGACCACCACCTCGCCGCTGTCGCGGGCAGCGGCGACGCGCTGGTTGTAGCCGTCGATGTTGCGCACGCCGAGGCGCGCCATCTTGCGGTAGCGCTCCTCCATCTCGCGCACCGCCCATTTCAGCGCGGTGACGGCTTTCTTGGAATCGGTGACGACGGGCGTGAGCAGATGCGGGATGCCGTCATAGACGGACAGCTCCAGCATTTTGGGATCGACCATGATGAGGCGGCATTCCTCCGGCTTCATCCGGTAGAGCAGCGACAGGATCATGGTGTTGATGGCGAC
>NZ_RZSC01001039.1:0-1635 GCF_003998155.1 Mesorhizobium sp. M1E.F.Ca.ET.063.01.1.1 | reverse complement strand
CTGGGCGATACCGGCGCGGGGCTGACGATCGCCGCGCGCGTCGGTCGCAACCTCCACGCTGGTTTCGACTGGAACGAGTTCCGGACGATCCGCGACTGGTGGAAGGGGCCGCTGATCGTCAAGGGCGTCCTGCACCCCGGCGATGCGGCGAGGCTAATTGCGGAGGGCGCGGACGGGATCTGGATGTCCAACCACGGCGGTCGCCAATTGGACGGGGCGGTTTCGAGCATAGACGCGATCACAATGGTGCGGGATGCAGTCGGCGGCCGGGTTCCGATCCTGATCGATTCCGGCATCCGGACGGGCATATGGACGTCATCAAGGCAAAAGCCCGCGGAGCGGCCGCTGCCGCCATCGGCCGGGCGGCGCTGTTTGGAGCCGTGGAGGGACGAGCAGGCGTCGAGCGGGTCTTGGACGTCCTGCTCGACGAAATCGCGACCGGTCTGAAACTATGCGGTGTGCCCGGTTTTCAGCAGGTTGGCTCGGACTTGATTTCTCCAGCCCTCGCAGGCTGAGCGGGTGGTCCGTGGGAGGAGTATGACTGCAGCAAACAGCGGTCTAAGTCACGCTTGAAATGTTTATGCTGCAGAATGCAACGACTTCGACTCGCTTGCGGTTGCGAACTTGACGCTGGCTTCGAAGCCGGACTGCGTTCCGGGCCTCGGCGGAAGCGGGCTGAGCGCGATGGAGCATTCGCCGCGGATGAGCGTGCCGCCCGCGCCCGGAATCTCCGCGTTTTGTCGCCAGGGTGCCGATGTCGTGCTGCTGCAGTCCCACCGGCATCCGACATAATCAGTGGCTCCACGGCACGCCATCGACGGGGGCGGGCAAAGCGTGGTTGATCAAGCGCTTTTGTCAGGTCGAGTTGTGGCGCCGATCCGCCGGAAAATGAAACTTTCCGCGCCATTTCTCTCCGGCGCTGCCTGTGCCAGCGCGGCGTCGGCCAGTATCGCCATGTGGTTGTGGATCGGCGACTTGATGCAGGCTGGATCCGTAGCCGCGGCATCGCCGGCAATCGCCATCGCCTGACACCTGCAGCCGCCCCAGTCGATCTCGCGACGCTCGCAGCTTCGGCAGGGCTCCTGCATCCATCCGGTGCCGCGGAAGGCATTGAACGCTGGTGAATCGGTCCAGATTTCGGCAAGCGTGCGCTCGCCGAAACGCTCGAAGTGGAGCGAAGGAATCGTCTGCGCGGCATGGCATGGCAACACGGTACCGTCCGGAGCCACCATGAACGCATCGCGCGCCCAGCCGCCCATACACGGCTTGGGATAGATGGCAAAATAGTCGGGCGTGACGAAGTCGATGTTCATAACGCCGGCTAGCTGTTCCTGAGCCGCCGCGACAATGTCCGCCTGCCGCTCGACCGCGGCACGTTCGGGCATCAGCATATCGCGATTGGCCAGCGCCCAGCCGGCATACTGCACGTTGGCGATCTCGAGCCGCTCCGCGCCCAACGAAAGGGCCAGATCGATGAATTCGGGCACTTCCTCGATGTTGTGACGATGGATCGGCGCATTGATGGTGAGCGGCAGCCCGGCCGCGCGGGTGCGGCGTGCCGTCTCCAGCTTCTTTTCGTGGCTGCCGCCGTGGTTGCCGATACGGTCGGTCGTGGCCGGACGAGCACCCTGAAAG
>NZ_RZSC01001038.1:0-1641 GCF_003998155.1 Mesorhizobium sp. M1E.F.Ca.ET.063.01.1.1 | reverse complement strand
GGATTATCCGGGGCGACGCAAATCCTTGTTCCGACCGGCAGCGTCGATCCGCGCCGTCGACGAGGTCTCGCTGACCATCGAGCCGGCCCAGTCGGTGGCGCTCGTCGGGCGCTCCGGCTGCGGCAAGTCCACGCTTGCCCGCATGATCCTGGCGCTGGACAAGCCTACGGCCGGCGCCATCCGCTTTCGCGGCGAGACCATCACCGGCAAGGCGGAGGCAGCGCTAAGACCGGCACGGCGCGACATGCAGGTGGTGTTCCAGGATCCCTACGGCTCCTTCGATCCGCGCCAGAAGGTCGAGAGGCTGGTCGCCGAACCGCTGCATCTTCTGGAGAAGCAGCCGACCAGGGCCGAGCGCCGCGAGATGGTCGCGCACGCGCTCGACGAAGTCGGGCTCGGTCCGCGCGACATGGACAAATACCCGCATGAATTCTCGGGCGGCCAGCGCCAGCGCCTGTCGATCGCCCGCGCCATCATCACCCGCCCGAAACTGGTCGTCGCCGACGAGCCAGTCTCGGCGCTGGATGTCTCGATCCGCGCCCAGATCCTCGATCTCTTCGCCGAACTCAACCAGAAGCTCGGCATCGCCTATCTCTTCATCACCCACGACCTGACGGTGGCTCGCGCCATGTCGGACGAGGTGCTGGTCATGCAGGAGGGCAAGATCATCGAGCGCGGTCGGACCGCCGACGTGCTCGACAACCCACGCTCGGAAGCGGCGCAGGCACTGGTCGCGGCGGCGCCCGATCTTCACCGCGCGATCACGCGGCGCATGCAGGAACAAGGGTGAGCAGCCGGTTCGCACCGCGCCGACAGCGAGCGCCGGGACGCTGCGAAGCAGCGGAGACCCGGCCGACCGCCGGTCCTCAGCTTTCCGGCTTGACCAAATCAACCGGGCTGATGCCGAGCAGGTCGAGCGTGCGGCGCAGAAGCTTCACCTCGCTCTCCGCCAGCTTGGAATCCGCCTTGGCGATTTCGGCCATGTGTCGGGCGAGCAGTTTGCGCCGCTCGACATCGAGGTCGCGGAACAGCGCGACCGCCTGCGAGCCGTTGGTCTCGTAGCCATAGTCGTTGAGATATTCGATGACGCTGTCGATCGAGGATTCTTGAATGCCGAAGGCTTCCCTGCAGATGCGCCGGAAGGTGACCATCTCGCTCTCCGAAACCGACCCGTCGGCCAGGATCATGCGGAACAGCATCAGAAGCTCCGCCGACAGCACCGGATCGTCCGCCACCTTGCGCACCCCCGGGTCGCCCTCGAAGATCGAGCGTATCTGATCAAGCAGCGCCATCGCCATTAGCCTTCCTTCGCTATTCCGTTCGATTGTTAGCGTGAAATCGGTCTTGCGCAAACTGGGCGCGCATGATGGAAGCTGCGGCTCCCCCCGCCTTGACCTTGGCCTGATGATCGACCTTACCCTGCAGACCGTCCTCATACTCACCGCCGCCGCTTTCGCGGCGGGCTTTGTCGATTCGATCGCCGGCGGCGGCGGCCTGATCACCATTCCGGCGTTGCTTCTGGCGGGTTTCTCTCCGGTCGCAGCGCTCGGCACCAACAAGCTGCAGGGCATGTTCGGCTCCGGCTCGGCCACCATCCACTATGCCGCCAACGGCCAGGTCAATCTGCGACGCCAACTCCCC
>NZ_RZSC01001037.1:0-1643 GCF_003998155.1 Mesorhizobium sp. M1E.F.Ca.ET.063.01.1.1 | reverse complement strand
GTGTTCGGCAAGATGATCCCGGATACCCATGCGCTGGGCATCGATTTCCTGCTGCCGATCTATTTCCTCGGCCTCGTCATGGGCTTCCGCAAGCGGCCGCTGTGGCTGCCGGTGGTCGCCGCGAGCGCGGCCGCCTCGATCGTCGCCTACAGAACCGTCGGCTCGCCCTGGCATGTTTCCATCGGCGCCATTGCGGGCGTGCTTCTGGCGGTGATCCTGCCGCCGCATCACAGCGGCGTGGGGAAGCGGCCATGAGCACGACCTTCTGGATCATCCTTGCCGGCGCCGTCGCCACCTATCTCACGCGCGTTGGGGGCCACCTCGTCATCTCGCGCTTCGAAAACATCCATCCGCGCGTCGAGGCGGGCTTGAACGCCGTGCCGGCCGCCGTGCTGACGACGCTGGTGGCGCCGGAACTCCTGCATGCCGGACCCGCCGAATGGGCGGCGCTGATCGTCACCGCGCTGGTGTCGCTGCGCGGTGGCCTGATGGCGATGTTTCTGGCGGGCACTGCCGCACTGATATTGGCGCGGCAGTTCGTGGGATAGGTCAGATCTTCGCGTCGTGTGGCAGCGGCGCGGTGGCTTTCTCCAGCCAGGCCAGTGTCTCACCGTCGACCATCGGACCGATCTCGGCCAGCACCCATGCATGATACTGGTCGAGCCAGTGCAGCTCATCGCGCGTCAGAAGATCGGTGCGGATGAGGCGCTTGTCGATCGGCGCCAGCGTCAGCGTCTCAAAGCCGTGCATGGCGATGTCGCCGCCGTCGATCTGCTCGGTCGGCGTGACCAGGATCAAGTTCTCGATGCGGATGCCGTAGGCGCCTTCCTTGTAGTAGCCCGGCTCGTTGGAGAGCATCATGCCGGCGAGCAGTTTTTCGGTGCCGGTGCGGGCGATGCGCTGCGGGCCTTCGTGCACGGCGAGATAGGAGCCGACGCCATGGCCGGTGCCATGGGCGAAGTCGCAGCCATGCTTCCAAAGCGCCATGCGGGCGACGGCATCGATCTCAGAGCCGCGCGTGCCGGCCGGGAAGCACAGCATCGAGATGCCGATCATGCCCTTCAGCACCAGCGTGAAGCGCTCGCGCATCTCCTCGGTCGGCTGGCCGATCGGCACGGTGCGGGTGATGTCGGTGGTGCCGTCCTGGTACTGTCCGCCGGAATCGAGCAGGAACAGCTCGCCGCTCTGAAGCTTGCGGCTGGTGGCGCGCGACACGCGATAATGCATGATCGCGCCGTTCGGGCCGGCGCCTGAGATGGTGTCGAAGGAGACGTCGCGCAGCGGCATCTGCGTCTCCTCGCCGGTCTGGCGGCGAACCTCCTCGAGCTTGGTGACGACATCGATCTCGTCGAGCGTGTCCGGTTTCTGCCGGTCGAGCCAGCAGAGCAGCTTGGCGACCGCGGCACCGTCGCGACGATGCGCGGCGCGGCTGCCGGCGATCTCGGCCTGGTTCTTGGTGGCGCGCGGGATGCGGGCCGGATCGGCGGCCGATATCACCTTGCCGCCATTGCTCTCGACCAGCATCTTCAGCTTTTCCGCCGCCAGCACCGGATCGAGCGCGATTTTTGCGCCATCGTCGGCAAGCCCAGCGATGGCTGCTTCGAACTCGCCCGGATCGTGCAGGTCGGCAAGCTGGGTGAGAT
>NZ_RZSC01001036.1:0-1644 GCF_003998155.1 Mesorhizobium sp. M1E.F.Ca.ET.063.01.1.1 | reverse complement strand
GGCATAGTATTTGTCCGGTACCTGGTCGTGCGGATAGATGTCGCGCGCCACCTGGATCAGCGTCGCCATCGTCTCGGGCTTCAGCGCCGAGGTTTCCAGGCCCCAGGCATGTTCGGGACTAATGATGGCGGTGCCCGAAATGATGAGCAGCGCACCTGCACCGCCGCGTTTGAGAAGCTCGCGCCGCGAGAGGCCAAGCTGCCTCTCATGCGGCTTCCGTTCATAGATCGTGACCATAATTTCCTCCCTGCTTGCTGTTCGCATCCTCCCCGGATGCCGTTGCTGGCGCCGCGCCGGTCCGCGCGGCATTTGTCCCCTATTGGAAGCGCCCTCCCCGCTGCAGGACCTCGATCTTGTAGCCGTCGGGATCCTCGATGAAGAAGAAGCGGGCGAATAGCGCTCCGTCGCGGTTGAATTCCACGATCTTCTTCGGATTGAATCCGAGCGCGCCGAGCCGATCGTGCTCGCTGTCGAGATCGACGACGGAGAGCGCGAGATGGCCGTAGCCATCGCCCAGCGCGTAGGGTTCTGTGCGCCCCTTGTTCACGGTCAGCTCGACCTCGAATGGAGAGTCGGCGTTGCTGAGATAGATCAGCGTGAAGGTCTCGAAATCGAGCCGCTGCGCGACGTCGAGACCGAAGGCCTTGCTGTAGAAATCGACGGACCGGGCCTCGTCGAGAACCCGGATCATGGTGTGGATCGCCTTCGCCAAATCGGACTCCGCAGCTTTTCGTGTTTTATAGGCCGATTATGCGCGCCGGCGAAAAAAGGTGGTGGCAGCCGATTACCACGCATGCGCCTGGAAAACGGCTAGTGTCGCGCCGGTTTTGAGGACGAAAGTCTGATTGCCGTCACTGGCCGTCAGGCCGAAGATGCAAGCGCAGGCAGTGTTCAAGAGGCGCCAACGCTCAATCGGCGCCCAAGACCAACAAGAACGGGAGGAAAACGATGTGCAGGGTCTTTGCCGGGCAGGATCCGGGAGGCAACCGGCAGATCAACCGGTCGATCCGCATAGACGGGCATTCGACGAGCATCCAGCTAGAGGCGACGTTCTGGGCGTTGCTCGACGAGATCGCCGAAAGCCAGGGCCTGACGACGCCCAAATTCATCTCGACCCTCTATGACGAGGCGATCGAGATCAACGGCCAGATCCCGAACTTCGCTTCGATGCTGCGCACGACCTGCGCGCTCTATCTGCGCGGTCACCGACCAGCGGTGCAGGAGCAGGCAGCGCTGAAACAGGTGGCCGCCTAGCTGCTCGCGGCCACTTCGAGCGCCAGCCGTGTCATGTCGGTGAACAGCGCCTGGCGTTCGGAATAATCGGTCTGCTCGCCGGTGGCGACGTGGTCGACCACAGTCAGCAGCGACAGGGCGCGCGCGCCGAACTGCGCCGAGATGCGGTAGAGCGCGCTGGTTTCCATGTCGACCGCCAGCGCGCCGAGCGCCCTGAACTCGTCGAAACGCGCGCGGCCGTCGGGATGATAGAACACGTCGCTGCAGACCGTGAGCCCCGCGCTGCAGGCGATGCCGAGATCGGCGGCCCGCCGCAGCGCCAGCGCATGCAGCGCCTGATCCGGGCCGGCCGGCTGGTACAGCCCGAAGACCTGCCCGCTGATTGCACCCTCGGCGCGGACGGCACTGGAA
>NZ_RZSC01001035.1:0-1648 GCF_003998155.1 Mesorhizobium sp. M1E.F.Ca.ET.063.01.1.1 | reverse complement strand
GCGCGCAACAAACTGCTCTCGGAGATGACCGGCGAGGTGGGCGGGCTGGTGCTGTCCAACAATTACCAGCAGACGCTGGCGCTCTCGATCGCGCGCAAGCGCGGGCTGGCCGACATCGCGCATCAGAGCCGCTTCATGACGGCGCTGGAGGCGCGCGGCCTGCTCAACCGCGCCGTCGAGACGCTGCCGTCACCGGCGGCGCTTGCCGAGCGCGAGGCGCGCGGCGAGCCGCTGACGGATGCGTTGCGCGAGGGCTGGCTCGACGCGATCGGCGAACGCATCGCGGCCTCCATCGCCGACGGACAGAGGGCCGTGGCGGCCTGCTCGGCATTGAAGCGCAGCTACCGGGACCGGCTGCGCCGCTTCTGTCCGGGCATCGTCTTCCTCTACCTGAAGATCGATCGCGAGACCGCCTGGCGACGGGTTGCGGCCCGCAAGGGTCATTTCATGCCGGCCAGCCTGGTCGACAGCCAGTTCGCAACCCTGGAAGAGCCGGGCAGGGACGAGCAGGCGGTAACCGTGGACGCGACGCGGACTGTCGCCGGGATCGCAAGGCAAGCACTCGGCTAACCGACATCGCTACCGATCGCGGGTTGATCCTGCCGCCCGGTGAGACGGTGGGCGCCCGACCAGGCCATCATCTGTTCCGGATGCAATTTGACCGCTTCCAGCAGACGGTCGCGCTTGAGCAGGATATAGGCCGCCTGCAGGACGAGGTTCTTTGCCGCCACGTCCTTTGCCGGCAGGGTTGCCGGCTGGCTGGTGATGGGCTTCAGCTCGGGGCTGACGATCGCCCGGTATTCGCGAAAGGGCACGGTCTCCAAGGTCGACATGGCAAACAGCGCAGCACCGGCGCGCGCCGCGAAATTGGCCGGCGCCGAGGCGAGGTGGGTCCAGCCATGCTCGCCCATGGCAGCTTCGGTGAAGGTGGAGCCCGCGTGGACGGTGTTGGTCATCAGCACGACGCCGTTCTCCTTCAGCGTCTTCTGGATGCGCGCCGTGACCTGGTAGGCGTCGGCGCGCTCGAAGACGATGCGGCTCTTCAGGAAGCGGTTCTCGACCTTGACCAGCGGCCTGTTGATCACATACAGGCCGAACTTGCTTTCCGAGAAGCCGTGGAAGTTGACGCTGACCTGGTGCGCTTCGATGCCGGCTTCGAAGAGGGCGCGCTTGCCCATGATGGTCTGGGCGATGAACTGATCGCACCAGACAATGGCGCCGCGGCCGCGCCGCAGGGCCTCGCGCAAGCCGTCGACGCCTTCCAGCCGGATTGCGGGCGACCAGCGGCGCGGAACCAGATGGGCGGCCAACATCAGGCGGCGGCGATGCGCGGCGGCAAGGTGACCCCTGAAAAGGCTTTGCGTGTCGGCGCCATCGCCAAGCACCGCTTTGATCGCGACGTCGTAGCGCGCGAATTCCTTGCGAAAATGGCGCTTGCGCCGAAGTGTTGAGACCCAGTCGCAGATCGGCGCCCACGAGATGACAGGCAGGACCGCCGCCACGCCGAGATAGAAGCAGGACAGCAGGCTTTCGCGCAGATCCTTGTTGGAGAAGCGGCGCAGCTTGCCGGGACGGACGAGCTTGCGGCTGAAGAAGCGGACGGTTTCGCCACGCTCCGGCACCAGCACGTCGGCGATGATCTCGGTAT
>NZ_RZSC01001034.1:0-1649 GCF_003998155.1 Mesorhizobium sp. M1E.F.Ca.ET.063.01.1.1 | reverse complement strand
GTGAGCGCGCCCGCCGGCCAGATGTTCCACTTCCAGATGCGCGTCATGACGACGAACAGCAGCGTCGTCGTTACCAGCATGTTGCCCGTCACCGAGATGCCGTAGGCCGAGGCAAGTCTGCTGGACGCGCCGAAGCCGACCACCAGCAGCATCACCACAAGCGCCAGCAGCATGTTGACGCGCGGCATGTAAACTTGCCCGGACTGTTTCTCCGACGTGTGCAGGATTTCGAGACGCGGCAGCATGTTGAGTTGCACAGCCTGCCTGGCTAGCGAATAGGCGCCGGAGATCACCGCCTGGCTGGCAATCACGGTCGCCGCCGTCGCCAGCGCCACCATGGGGATGAGGGCCCAGCCCTCGTTCATCTCGAAGAACGGATGGCCGACGGTGCCACCCTTGGCAAGCACGTAGGCACCCTGCCCGGCATAATTCAAAAGCAGGCACGGAAATACGATCGCCAGCCACGCCAGCACGATCGGCTTGCGGCCGAAATGGCCAAGGTCGGCATAGAGCGCCTCGGCGCCGGTGACCGCCAGGAACACCGCGCCGATGGTCACGAAGGAAACGTCGGGTGAATTGATCAGGAAGGCGACAATGTAGTGCGGGCTGATCGCCCACAGAATCTCGGGGTCGTCGATAATATGATTGAGGCCGGAAAGGCCGATGGCCAGGAACCATAGCGCGGTGACCGGACCGAATACGAGGCCGACGCCGCCCGTGCCGAACCGCTGCACGGCAAACAGCATGGCAAGGACGAGCAGTGTCAGCGGCACGACATAGGGCTGGAAGGTAGGTGTTACGACCTCCAGACCTTCGACCGCCGAAAGCACCGAGATAGCGGGCGTGATCACCGCGTCGCCGAAGAACAGCGACGCCCCGATGATGCCGATGCCGAGGATGATAGCCGAGCGCGTGGGGAAACTGCCGCGCACCAGCGCCATCAGCGAGAGCACGCCGCCTTCACCGCGGTTGTCAGCGCGCAGCACGAACATGATGTATTTTATCGTGACCGTGATAGTCAGCGACCAGATGATCAGCGACAGCACGCCAAGGATGTCGCCACGGGTGGCCACATCGCCGCCGGACGAAGCATGCAATGCCTCGCGCAACGCGTAGATCGGGCTGGTCCCGATATCGCCATAGACCACACCGAGCGCGCCAAGCATCAGCATCTTGGTGCTGTGCTGCTCGACTTCAGTATGGCTCGATTGGTCGACGGGTTCTGCCTCACTACCACTATTGGTAAGGGCCATAAACGACACTCCGATAAACGCGCGGTGCTCTACGCTTGCTGCGATGCAATATCAAGTGCCGCAACGTGATGGCTCCCATGCCTGTCACGCTCAGCTCCCGGAGCTACCATCCACAGGCCTTCAAGAAACGTCCCACCGTGCGGGCCATGCCATACTCCAGGGCATCGGCTGTCAACCCATGTCCGATCGATACTTCGGCCAATGCCGGGATACGCTTGGCAAGCGCCGGCAGATTGTCCACGGTCAGATCGTGCCCGGCATTGACCTGAAGCCCTGCCGCGAAAGCCGCGTCGGCGGTTTTTCCCAGTTTTTCCAATTCTTTCGCGGCCTTGGCGGAATCGGAATGGCAACTGCCATACGGGCCGGTGTAGAGCTCGATCCGGTCCGCGCCGGTAT
>NZ_RZSC01001033.1:0-1651 GCF_003998155.1 Mesorhizobium sp. M1E.F.Ca.ET.063.01.1.1 | reverse complement strand
ATCCTGGATTTCAACGGCGTGGCGTCGGCAGGCGGCTGATGCTGGAGATCGAGCAAACCGCGCGGGCAAATGGTGTGACGGTGCTGACAGTGCCTTCCTCGGTCACCGCGGAGCCATTCTATTCTAGGCTTGGCTTCCGACCGGTCCGGGACAGTTTCCACGGCGACGAACGAACCATCATCATGGAACGGTAGCAACGACAGGCATCCCGTCAACCAAAGCTTCTGTCAGGCTGGCGGCAGGTTTTGGCGACGCTGGCCGTTGCCCTCGGAAGCCCATACGGTCAACAGTGCGCGCAAACAACCAGGAACCTGATCATGCCGAAGCTGCTCTACGCCTCCGCCTCACCCTACAGCTCGAAGGTCCGCATGGCGGCCGCCTATGCCGGCATCGCCATCGACCTCGTCCCGGTCAAGACGGAGGACAAGCCGGCGGAGCTGATCTCGGCCAATCCGCTGGGCAAGATTCCGGTGCTGGTGCTGGAGGACGGCCGCACTATCCATGACAGCAGGGCGATCACCCAGCATCTCAACCGGCTGTCGAAGAACGCGCTGTTCCCGCGCAATCCCGACAAGCGGCTCGAGGCCGAAGTGCTGGAGGCGCTGGCCGACGGCATATGCGACTGCGCGCTGTCGATGGTCTATGAGCGGCGCACGCGTCCCGACACCATGGTCTATCAGCCCTGGCTCGACCGCCAGTGGGCGAAGATCACGACCGCGCTCGACCTTATCAACGCCAACCCGCCGAAGCTGCCGAAGAAGATCACCGCCGGCCAGATGGCGCTGCGCGCTGCCCTCGGCTATCTCGCGCTGCGCTTCGCCGGCCAATGGGAAAAGGGCCGCGGCCGGCTGGTCCGCTGGGCCGCGCGCTTCGACGAGAAGTTTCCGGAGCTGAAAGGCTGCGTGCCGGGGTGACGCACCCTTTTCCATAAGACGCATCTCTTTGCCCGCTAGACTAGAAGGGAAGGCCATCCACCGCTGTCCCATTCCGGGACGGTCCCGCTGGCACCCGTCTTGCACCGTGAGATATGCCGGTTGATCCCGGTCCCGATCGCGTTCCAGATCGGGTTGTAGGCTCGCCGGGCTTGAGGTTGTTGGGGACTCGCCCGGCGGGTTTACGGTCCAGTCGCGCCAGTCTCCGGTGGCGCGAGGTGATCCGGGCCGCAGTCAATGAACTGGCTTTGCCGAAAAGTAACTGGTCGGAGTGGCGTGATTCGAACACGCGACCCCCTGATCCCAAATCAGGTGCGCTACCAGGCTGCGCTACACTCCGACGCTCGCGGCGTATAGGGTTCCGTGGGCCGGAAGGCAACCCAAAAACGGAAGCTTCGCATACGGAAATAGCGGCTCAGCGCTTCCGCCCGGCAATCCTGCGGGCGATCGCGGCGCCTTGGATGCGGGCGTTGGCAAAGCAGCCGCGGATGCTCGGCCGCATGCCGGTGAACCATAGGCCCGGCAGCTTCGGGTCGCTGGTCCCGCCGTTGAACAGCGGCACGCCCTTGGCATCGAGCACGCCGAGCCTGCCCACCATCGCTTCCAGCCCGGTGCGGTAGCCGGTGGCGGCAATGACGATGTCGGGGGTGATCGTCTGGCCGTTGTCGAGGATGACGCCGTCGCGGGTGAATTCCCTGATCTGCGGAACCACGATGACA
>NZ_RZSC01001032.1:0-1657 GCF_003998155.1 Mesorhizobium sp. M1E.F.Ca.ET.063.01.1.1 | reverse complement strand
GATCGAAATCCTGGGCGTCGAGGCCCGGGTCGAAATCGATGCAGGATACCTCGTCGGGCTTCTCCTTCTGCGCCTTGTCGTTGGCCTCAAACAGCTTGGTGACCGGCTCGGTGAAGCGGTCGCGGTATTTCGCGTCCGCCTCGAACCTCACCTCAGGCACATAGAAGAACTTCACGGCCTTGGAAGCCGGCCCGGCGAGTGTCGCGGCAGGCAAGGCGATCGACATGGCAGCGGCCAGCATTGTTGGTCTCATGCAGGATCTCCGGATGTTCGGCGCCGTGGTGGCAAGATCGCCACCACGCATCCTGCATATCGGCTTTTTCGCGCGGCATGAAGTCCTTGCGCTGCCCGTCTCAGGCTTCAAGCCAGACGTTCTGGAAGTCCATTTTATAGGTCTGGTGCATTGCGTAGTTCTTCACCTTCTTGTTCATGTGGCAGTAGAGCTTCTGCCAGAACGGTTGGATGATGACGCCGGAGTCCTGCAGGATCTGCTCGACGTCCTTCATCACCTCCTTGCGCTTGGCGACGTCGATCTCCGATAGCGCCTGCTTGAGCTTGGCGTCGAAATCCGGATTGGAATAGGCCGTCTCATTCCAGGCCTCACCGCTGCGGTAGCCCAGCGCCAGCACCTGGACGCCGAGCGGGCGCATATACCAGATGGTTAGGGAATAAGGATATTTCGTCCAATCGTTCCAGAAGGTCGAGCCGGGCAGCACCGTGCGCTTCACCTTGATGCCGGCATCGCGCAACTGGCCGGCGATGGCGTCGCCGGTGTTCTTCTGCCACTCGTCCTCGACAGTGATCAGCTCGTGCTCGAAGTCGGCCTGTCCGGCATCCGCCATCAACTTCTTGGCGCCGGCCGCGTCCCGCTCCTTCTTTGGCAGCGGATAGTATTCCGGATGGATCGGGCTGACATGGTGGTTCTCGCCGACCGTGCCGCGCCCGGCATAGCCGAGCTGCATGACTTGGTTGTTGTCGACGGCCATCTGCAGCGCGTTGCGCACCCGCTGGTCGTCATAGGGCTTGTGGGTGATGTTGGTGCGGGCAACCAGCGTGGTCGCCGTCGCGACCTCCGATTTCACCAGATCCATGTTGTCGAGGGGGTCGATGAAGTCGGCCGGCGTTTCGAAATCGAGGTCGATCTCGCCGGAATCGAAGGCATTCAGCGTGGCGTTGAAGTCGGTGCCGTAGTCGATGAATTCGACCCCGTCGAGCAGCGCTTCGCCACCCCACCATTTGCCGTTCTCGCGGCGCTTGACGACCGCCTTCTGGCCGACGTCGTAAGACACCAGCTCGAAAGCTCCGGTGCCGATCGGCTTCTTGATCGGGTCGGCGCCATCTTTGTCGAAGTCGCGATGCACGACCAGCGCCGGATAGTCGGTGAAGCCCGGTATGATCGCGATATCGGCCTCGTTGAGCTTCAGCTTGACCGTGTGGTCGTCGACCTTGGTGATGGCGCCATCCTTCGCCTTACCGGTCTTGGCATCGACCAGCGCGCCGACGCGTGCCGCCATGGAATTGCCGGAAGCCCCCTTCTCGCACCAGCGGTTCAGATTGAAGACCACGTCATCAGCGTTGAAGGCATCGCCATTGTTCCAGGTGACGCCCTTGCGCAGATGCAGCGTGTATTCGGTGGCATCGTCATTGACGTCCCAGC
>NZ_RZSC01001031.1:0-1658 GCF_003998155.1 Mesorhizobium sp. M1E.F.Ca.ET.063.01.1.1 | reverse complement strand
CCTGTCGGCCGGCGCGTAGAGCGCGGAGAGGTAGCGGTCAGGGTCGGCGGCGCGCACCGCGTCCATGACGATGGTTGAGCCGCCTGCCATTCAATCGACGGCAATCAGCGCTGCGGCCACGGCGCGGTCCTCGGCCAGAAGCACGTTGTAGGTGCGCACGGCCGCCCCCGTCGACATCGGATCGGCAGAGATGCCGGCTTGCTTGAGCGCGGCGCGCAGTGCACCCGGCAGCGGCCGCAGATCCTTGCCGGTGCCGACGAGCAGGATCTCAACCCTGTCCGCTTGGGCGAAAAGCTTGTCGAAGTCCGAGGCTTTCAGCGCCAGCGGATCGGCCGGCTCCCAGCCATGAATGCCCGACGGCAGGCACAAAAGCGATCCGCGATGCGACATGTCGGCAAAGCGGAAGCCGCCATTACCATAAGCCTCAATCGGCGCCCTGCCCGGGAAATGCGCCTCGCGGATGATGATGCCTTTGGCCATGGGTCTAGAGCATGATGCCGAAAAGTGTGGAGCGGTTTTCGGACGATATCATGCTCTATCTCTTTGATTCAGAGCCGGATTCAGATTTCAGGTCGACTCGACCTGAAATCATCCGGCTCTGACGGCGTCAGGTCGTCACGGCCTTGCCGTTCGCCGTCTTCGTCTCCTCGGCGGTCGCGGATTGCGGCCGCAACTTGAAGAGGATCAGCAGCGGCGCGGCGATGAAGATCGACGAATAGGTGCCGAACACCACGCCGAACAGCATCGCCAGCGTGAAGGAACGGATCACCTCGCCGCCGAACAGCACCAGAGCCAACAGCGCCAGCGATGTCGTGACCGAGGTCAGCGTCGTCCTCGACAGCGTCTCGTTGATGGCATTGTTCAAGAGCTGCGGCAGCGGCATCTTCTTGTATTTTCTGAGATCCTCGCGAACGCGGTCATAGACGACAATCGTGTCGTTCAATGAGTAGCCGATGATGGTCAGGATCGCCGCCAGCGACGACTGGTTGAACTCCAATCCGGATATGACGAAGAAGCCGATCGTCATCACCACGTCGTGGACGGTCGCGACGATCGCGCCCACCGCGAACTGCCATTCGAAGCGGAACCAGACATAGAGCAGGATGCCGACCAGCGCGATCAACATCGCGATCGTGCCCTGCTTGGCCAGCTCTCCGGAAACCGTCGGACCCACCACTTCGACGCGACGGAAGTCGTATTGATCCTGGAGCTCGCCCCTCACCTTGTCGATAACCGTCTGCTCGGCATTCTCGCCGGCATCTTGTGTTCCGACGCGGATCAGGACGTCATTCGGGGCGCCGAACTGCTGCACCTGGATCTCGCCGATGTTGAGCTCGGATAGCCTGCTGCGGATGTCGCCGAGATCGGCGTCGCCCTGCTTGGACTGCACCTCGATCATCGAGCCGCCCTTGAAGTCGATGCCGTAATTGATGTCGATGGTCAGGAACCCGACGACCGACAGGATCGACAGCACGCTGGACAAGGCGAACGTCCAGCGGCGGATCCCCATGAACGGGATCTTGGTGCCCGGCGGGATGAAGGTGACGGGCGCCCTTGGCAATTCCTTCGGGCGGGCACGGCGCAGCCAGATCGCGACCAGCATCCGGGTGAAGGTGAAGGCGGTGAACACCGTGGTCAGGATGCCGATGGCGTAGGTG
>NZ_RZSC01001030.1:0-1663 GCF_003998155.1 Mesorhizobium sp. M1E.F.Ca.ET.063.01.1.1 | reverse complement strand
GGCTGTAACGGAGTCTGCATCGTGTCTCCTGCAATCGGCGTGCCGACGAAGAGATGTGCTAACAAGAAGGTCAAAACTAGAGGTTTTCGCGCCGCGATTTCGGCACTTCCGGGTTAGAGTGGTGGATTTCGGACATAGCTATAGGCTGAACACGACCACGCGCACGTCGAATGTCGCCTTCCAGGATTGCTATAAGCATGGGTCGCAACTCTTCTCGGCTTCCATCACCTTGACCCAGCCATGCGAAGGTGCGCTCGACCACCCAATTGCGCGGCAGGACCTTCGCCCTTGGCGTCGTCCGCTCCTTCACGATCTCCAGGGTGACCTTGCCGATCTTTTGCAGCGCGCCCTCAGTTCGGTCAGGCATGGCCGCGATCGGAAGACATCGCGCAGCCAGGACCAGCGTTTAAGGATGGATGTCAGGACGGCCGGGGATGATCGGATGATCAGCCGCTCATCGCTGATAGAGCATACAAAGCTTCTTGGGACTACTGGACTATTCGAGAAGCCCTGGACAACAAACCATAGGCAAAGTTTCGGATCGAAACCAACCGAGGCGCGGCGGCACTCGATCTGGCTTGGGAACTGGAGGCGCGCAGCACCACCATTGTTTTAGTCTGCGAGTGGAAAATGGCAGCGGACCGTACGGCCGTCGGAGACGATTGTCTCGTGCGGTGGCTCTTCGCGGCAGCACTCCTTGGCATAGCGGCAGCGCGCATGGAACTCGCACCCGCGCGGACGAAATGCAACGCTTGGCACCTCGCCCTCGATTGACGTCAATTTGCGTCGATGTTCGGGGTCGGGCCGCGGGATGCCGTTTACCAGCGCTTCGGTGTAAGGGTGCGCAGGACGCCGGAATATCGCCTCGCAATCTCCCTGTTCTACAATGCGACCCAGGTACATAATGGCGAGCCGGCTACTGATGTGTCGCACCACCGGAAGATTGTGGGAGATTATGAGATAAGTGAGCTTCTGGGCCATCTGCAGGTCGCGCATCAAATTGAGCACGTCGCCCTGGACCGAGACGTCGAGGCCAGCGGTCGGCTCGTCGGCGATGATCAGGTCTGGCGCAAGCGCTATGGCCCGCGCCACACCGACACGACGCGCCTGTCCGCCCGACAACTGATATGGGTAGCGAGGCAGCATCTCGCGCGGCAGACTAACCGCGTTGGCCAGCCTAAGGGCAGCTGCATCCCTGTCGAACCCCTTAGGACGATGAACGTCCAGCGGCTCGAGGATGAGCGACCGCACATTCTGTCGAGGACTCAGAGATCCGATCGGATCCTGAAACATCATCGCCATGTTCTCGCGTAGCGGTCGGAATTCTCGCTCGCTGAGCTTCGTCAATTCCCGACCGCGAAACGTGATAGAACCTGATGAAGCCGGGAAAAGGCCCAGGATACAGCGGCCAAGCGTGGACTTGCCCGATCCGCTCTCGCCGACCAGGCCAAGGGTCTCGCCGGCGCGCAAGTCCAGATTTACATCGACGAGCACGTCGATCTTTGCCCGCTTACCGCCGTGCGGGAATGATGCCAATCCGCCGCGTCCGGGAAAACTGACGCGAAGGTCCCGTACGCGGATCAGCGATTCCGCCGGGGAAACGTTTGCTTTGGTATCTGCAGATACTCTTTCCAATCGGGGCAATGCAGCGGCCGTCGAAGGC
>NZ_RZSC01000102.1:0-12798 GCF_003998155.1 Mesorhizobium sp. M1E.F.Ca.ET.063.01.1.1 | reverse complement strand
TTCCAATGTCAACCGCTCGCCGCGGCTCGATCGCCTGGCCGCGCGCTTCACCGGGTTTCCCCGCGCCTTCTTGCTTGCCGCTGCCAAAGACTGAGGCATCACGCTGCCATGCTCTCGGTCACCGACTGCGCTATCGTTCTGAAGAGGGTCGCATTACGCCACGCTCCTCTTCCTCCGAGAGTTCGGCACGAGCGAGGCCACGACCTGCGCTACGCTTGATAAGATCCTCCAACAGGCGGTCCAGCTTCGTCACGCCTTTCATGGTCTTGCGATGATCCTCACGGGCTGCCGACAGCTCCACTCTGCGTCGCTGCTCGGTGATGCCAGCCTCCCGTTCGTTTTCCCGCAATTGCTCGGTTTCCCTGGCGGCGGTCTCGAACCGCCCCTGGAGCCGATAGAGCCTGGCGGCATTCACCGAATGTCCGACAAGCGAACCAAACGCAGCATCCTCGGCATCGGCTGTCGCCTGGAGATGCTCGGCGACGGCGGCAGCCGCCTTCCGGACCTCCTCGGCCGCCTGCCGCGCAGCGGCATATCTTCTGATGACCGCCTCCCTTGCGCGCGCTTCGCGATGGCGCCTGAGATCACGCAATCGAGCGATGACGTCATGGTCCTTCATTGACGATCTCCCGCATGCGTTGGCGTGTTTTGTCGATCGTTTCGTGCGTGGCGGACGCCTGCCGCAGGAAGGCGTTGATGATGTCGATCTTCGCCACCGCCTCGTCCGCAACCGCGTCGTTGCCCCTTTCGTACTCGCCGACGCGCAGCAGCAATTCGACATCGGCGTAGCGGGCAAGCAGCTCGCGCAGCCGGCCGGCATCCGCCCGATGCCCAGGCGGCACCACCGTGTCCATCAGGCGGCTTCGGCTGCGCAGCACGTCGACGGCCGGGAAGTGATTGCGCTGGGCCAGTTCGTTCGACAGGAAGACGTGGCCATCGAGAAGCGCCTGGATTTCCTCGGCGACCGGATCGAGCGTGCCGTCGCCCTCCAGAAGAACACTGTAGAGGCTGGTGATGGAACCGACGCGACCAGGTCCCGAGCGCTCGAGCAGACGCGGCAGGACCGCGAAAAGCGAAGAGGGAAAACCGCGGCGCGTCGGCGGCTCGCCCGAAGCGAGGCCAATCTCGCGCTGCGCGCGGGCAAACCGGGTTATGTTGTCCATTGCCAACAACAGGTGCTTGCCTTGGTCGCGAAAATATTCGGCGATGCTGGTGGCCACATAGGCGGCCTTGACGCGCTCGATGGCCGGACGGTCGGATGTCGCGACGACGATGACTGCCCGCGCGAGCCCCTCAGGCCCTAGCTGATGCTGGATGAATTCGCGCACCTCGCGCCCGCGTTCGCCAACCAGAGCAACCACGGCGACATCCGCATCGGTGCCGGTGACGATGTCGGAAAGCAGAACCGATTTGCCGACGCCGGGCTCCCCGAAGATGCCGACGCGCTGTCCGCGCGCGCAAGTGAGCAGCCCATCGAGGGCGCGGATTCCGAGTTGGATCGGCTCGGAAATCAGGCTGCGTTCCAGTGGCGACGGCGGATAGGCGTTGACGGGATAGGTGCCGGTGATGCCGTCCAGCGGCCTGCCGTCCAGCGGCTCGCCGAGCGCGCTGATCACGCGCCCAAGAAGCCCGGGACCGACCGGCACCAACTGGTCCTTCCCGGTCGCAACCACCTCGGTCAGGCTTGAAAGGCCCGTCAGGTCACCAAGCGGCACCAGGACTGCCATCTCGTCCATGAGGCCGACGACTTCGGCCTTGGTCGTCTTGCCTGTCCTGGGGTCCAGGAGGTCGCATATCTCGCCGATCCGAACCTCCTCCACCGTCGCATGGATGACCGTGCCGGTCACCCGCCGCACACGTCCTCTACGGGGCCGGCTTGCATCGTCCCGCAAGTTCGACCGTAGCCCCGGAATGATGGATGCGAGCCGGCTCTCTATGTCGGCAGCCGAGCCCGTCATGCCGGACCCTCGGCCTTGGACCGGAGCGCATCGGCGATCGCATCGAGCTGCGCGTCAATGCTGGCATCGATGACGGCGATGTCGGTCGAAAGAATGCATGTGTCTGCCGCGAGCGTGTCATCCCCGTCGATCTCGATCGTCATGGCCAGATCGCTCTCACGCAGGACCGCGTCCAGTTCATCGCGAACCCTGCCGACGGAGCGGGGATGGACGCGGACTTTCAGATATTTGGCGCGGCGAACGTCAGCGATCGCCTGCCTGGCCGCCTTTGCGACAAGCCTCGTCACGTCAAATTCCCCCAGCATCCGCCTGACAACATCGAGGGCCAGAGCGACGACCTCCGGTTCCAGCCTGGAGAGATAGCGATCCACCCTGATTGTCGTCTCGTCCACCAACCGTGCGGCCTCCGCGTCGCCTTGTGCCTTGCCGTCTTCGTAGCCCTGCGCATATTCGGCCGCGTAGGCCCGCCGGGCGGCCTCGCGCATCTGCTGCGCATCACGTCTGGCCTCATCGAGGAAGGCATGGCCGTCCAGCCACGCACGGGCCTCGCCGGCACGCAGAATGCGGGCGCGAGGGCGCCGGGGCATATCATTGGTCGCGTTGTCCGGCTCGACCATTCTGTCTAACGCATCGCTCGTCGAACAATCGCCGGACCGATCTCGGCAAAGGGTGCGATCGCCGTCCCATCGACGAGTTCGTGCGGCATCAGCTTGAGGCGAACCCGCATGCTCGTGTCGCGGGGCATCGCCTGACACCAGGCGCAAAGGCAACTCAGCCCGTCGGCATGGACGCGATTGTAGATATCATCCAGGGGCTCCAGGGGCTGAATTGGGCCGGCCAGATCGCGGTTCGCGACTGCGGCTGAGCAGATATCCATGCCGAGCGCCGCCTGCAGGGCAGCCGCTTCGCGTCCAGCAATGACTGCGGCGATGCTGCTGGCCTGGTAGATTGCGCCCGAGCGAAGCGCAAGCTCCTCCAACTCCTCGCCCGACGACAGGGCGATCGCCCGATCCACGTCGTCGGCCGGTTCGTCGACGGTGCAAGAAAGCCCGTAATGATCGAGCAGAAGCTTCGACAACCGCTCATGCAGGCGCTGCGACTGGCGCATTCGCTCGCAGGCTGCCTCGCCGATCGTGCCACCGAAACAGTCCGCGAGCCGGGCGGCATCCGCGTAGCTTGCGGGATTGGATATGAACGCATGCCAATCCGAACTGGCGGCAGTTTGCGTCGGGGCAGTCTGGATCATGTCTCTCTCGCCGGCCTTGCGACTGTGTCGAGCGCATAGACACCAGGCCGCCGATACCACTGGACATAGGCCAGCCGGGCAACGAGCGCGAATATGGCCGCCGCCATGCCGTAAAACAGCCACATCGCCGCGGCGACGCTGTCCGGATGCAGCCAAAGACCAAGGAATGTGGTGAAGCCCGCTTCGCGGGTTTCCTGTTCGGGAGGCGGCGCGGCCACCGGAATGAGGGTCACGGAGACATTGTCGTAGGTCAATCCCGCGATGCCCTTGGCCACCAGCATCTTGACCTGAGGGATCAGGTCGTTCATCGGCACCGATGCGCGATGGCGGATGAAGACGGAGGCGGATGACGGAACCAACCGCTGTCTCAGCGGATCGTTCTCGGGCAGCACAAGGTGGACGCGCGCGGAAAGCACGCCGTCGATATCCGAGATCGTCTGCGACAATTCCTGGCTCAGGCCATAGATCATCGTCGCCCGCTCTTCCACCGGCGAGGACACAAGCCCGTCCCGCTTGAACACCTCGCCCAGCGTCTGGAATTCCTGCTTGGGCAATCCGCTCTCGTCGAGAATTGCCATGGCTTCGGCGAAACGGTCCTTCTGCACGGAAACCGTCATTTTGTCGTCCTTGCCGGCTTCGCGCTGGGCCGGTATCCCGTGACGCACCAGCGTGGCCACGATCTCGTTGGCCTGCCGCTGGTCGAGGTTGGAATAAAGCTCCTCCGAGCAGGCCTGCAGCGCAAGCATGCCGATGATTGCGAACGCCATGCGGAACCGGGCACCGCATCGATTGATTGGCGTTGACCGCAGCGGCGGGATCATTGTGCGCACGAACACCCCGTCGCGTTATTGCTGCTTTATCAGCGTGCTGGTGGACGACGTCACCGCGGTCACGCTGCTCGTGACGACCTCCAGATTGGCGGCCGCCCACATCACGGAAATGGACCGTTCGAGGAGCTGCTCGGCATTCTTTGCCGGACCGTCATCGCTTTCCCTGCCCGGCGGAGCCGCCTTGCCGGGATCCTGCATGGCGGCTTTTTCAGCGTCTGCGGGGACGTTCGCCTGGCCAAGGGCCTTCTGGACCTGTTGCATGGTGCCTTCCAACGACTGCACCGCGGAACCAAGCAGCGCCGATGGATCCGTGAACGTTCCGCCTCCCGATTTCTCCACCTCCGCCAGATAGTCGAAGAGCTTGCGCTCGACGATCGGCTCGGTCTTGTCCGATTTGGACGATTGCCCGGCCATTGCGGGATTGGCGCCGGAGGATGCCTGCGCCACCTGTTGTCCTGCCGGCGTGTTGATATCGCCGCGCTCAGACGCGTTGACCTTCGCGGCGTCATGCTTTTCCTGGCTGGCGCCGACCATTCGGTTGCCCGGCTGCGCCGCCGCGCCGGCGGTGATCTGCTGCTGCGAGGTCACGCTGGTCGTCAGGGTTGCGAGCGTGGCTTCCAGAGCTCCAATCGGTGCGATTTGCATGAACCTGCCCTCCCGCTTCCTAGTTCGTTTTGCCCGGCGGGACATTTTGCGCATCCGCCTGCTTTCCGCGGAAAACGCGGACCGAAACGACCTTGCCTGAATCCGGGCCGGAATCCGGCTTCGTGTCGGACGCGGCAGGCGCTCCGAGCGTCTTGCGGACGAGCTCGACATAGGATGGCGGTCCCGACACCGAGACGACATCGTCCTCCTTGGAAACCTTTATCGGAAACCTTGGATCGATGACGCCCAGCCGTGAAAGCCGTTCTTCCGCATGCGCCGCCGCGTTGGCATCGAGCGGGATCATCTCCGTCTGGACTTCGGCTTCGGTCGCGACATTCATGACGATGCCGTCGAAATGCCAGACCAGGCCGTATCGGTTGCAGATCTCGTCGAGGAATTCGCGGGCCGTCCCGACCGGCATGCCGGCGCTCAGGCGCCCTTTGACAAGCTTGCTGACCCGCATGGGCGTGCGCATGTTGCGGCCTAGCTCGACCAGCGCGTCCGTCACCGATTGATCGACAGTGATGTATTTGTACGGCCCGGCAGGCCAGCGCGGTTCAGCGGCGTTCGCCCGCAGCGCATCTCCGAATACGAGGACCGCCGCAAGGCCGCCAATGACGATGGCAGCCTTGGCGCTCGACAGAAAATCCGCATGGCAGGTACCGCGTCCCGTCAACATTGGTCCCTATCGCAGGCGGCTGCGAAAGACCCGCATCGCCCGCTTCATGGTTTGCCCGCCGGTTTCACTCTATCGCGCGCCTTGGAGAATTGGAAGTCCAATTGGATCGCGCATATGAATTCGGTGCCAAATGTTGCGAACGATCTCCAAAGCGATATGGTGCGCGCTGGAATCACCGGTTCGTGATCGCCGGTTCGATGCCTGGACGCAGAAGGGATTGACCTCGGTGTCACTCGCGAACTTGGATGCTCCCGCCAGTTTTCCGGGAAGCGGAAGTGTTGTCGCCCTGCGCCCTAACTTGGCGCTGGGTTCGTCAATTGTGCTTGCCGCCGGTTTGATTGCCGCCATGGTTCCGGCGCAGGCGCAATCGAACAGCGGTTACGACCCCCGAAGCTGGACTTACGATCCGGCCAGAAATGTGCTGGTCTCCCCTTCCGCTCCCAATGCTTCCGGCCAGGCTTCGGAAGAAGAAAGCCGGCACCAGTGGTCGCCAATTCCCAGGGAGATCGTGCATTTCAGCGAGGCTCAACCGAATGGATCGATTGTGATCAACACTTCAGAGCGGCGCCTTTACTACATCCTTGGGAACGGCAAGGCGCTGCGATACGCGGTGGGCGTCGGCAAGGAGGGGCTGGAGTGGTCCGGCCGCGACACGATTTCGAGCAAGAAGAGCTGGCCCGATTGGCGGCCACCTGCCGAAATGCGATCCAGGGAAGCATCGAAGGGCCACTTCCTGCCCGTGCGTGTCGAGGGAGGAACGAACAATCCGCTGGGCGCACGGGCCCTGTATATCGGCAAATCGCTTTATCGCGTCCACGGCACCAACCAGCCATGGACGGTCGGACAGGCCAACTCCTCCGGTTGCATCCGCATGACCAATGAGGACGTTATGGATCTTTACGACCGCGTAAAGGTTGGCGCGCAGATCATTGTGCGTCACTGATCGCTCGACGCCCTACCCTGGAGTGACCGATCCTCGTGATACCTTTCAACATCAAGCAGATCGAAACCTTTCTCCTGGTGGCGACCCTCGGAAGCTTTCGAAAAGCGGCCGAGCGCCTGAACACGACGCAGCCGGCGGTATCCACCCGAATCGCCGGGCTGGAGAAAGCGCTGGGCGCCAAGCTGTTCGAGCGCCACAGCGGCACGGTCAAACTGACGGCCGAGGGACAAAGGCTGCTGCCGCCGGCTCAGCGTGTCCTGCACGTGGCGGAGCGGCTGCAGCTGATGGCCAACTCCCTTTCCGAGACTTCGGAAACGGCAAGGGTGCTACGGCTTGGGGTCGCTGAAACGATCGTGCACACCTGGCTTCCGGATTTCCTGAAGGAACTGCAAGCAAGCCATCCGCTTGTCGACACCGATATCGTCGTCGATGCGACGACGACCCTTCGCGGCGAGCTCATGTCACACCGGCTCGACCTCGCGGTGCTGATGGGCCCGGTCCTGGAATACAGCATCGAGAACGTCGAGATGCCTTCATTTCCGCTCGTCTGGGTCTGCTCGCCGCGATTGGAATTGCCCGACCGGAGCAGGCTGACGCTGTGCGACCTGATGCAGTTCCCAATCATCAGCTACGCGCGAACCACGAGGCCCTACAGCGAGCTCTACCACAAGCTGAGCAGCGAGTTCGAGGAGACGCCCCGCATATTCCCGGCCAGTTCGCTGGCCGCATCGGTCAAGATGACCCTCAATGGAATTGGGATTGCCTCGCTCCCGAGGGAAGTCATCCGCGACTACACCGCGAGCGGCAAACTTCGGATCGTCGACTGCGAATGGCATCCCTCCGACTTGCAGTTCACCGCCTCTTATGCCTCCAACCCGTCAAACCCGCTCGCCGGGCAGGCCGCCAGCCTGGCGGCCACCGTCGCGCGCGCATATGCGGCGAAAACCGGCAAGACGCAGTAAGCCGACGGTCGAAGCCAAGCCGTTTTTCTCAGCCGATCGAAGCGGCCGGAAGATAGATGCGATCGCCCGAGAAGATCATGTCCGGGCTTAGGATATGATCCATATTGAGCACCACCGTCTCCGCCACATCCGCTGAATGGGTCTTGGCGATCAGGCGAATGCTGTCGCCGTCTTTCACCTCGACCCACTGGTAGCCGTCTTTCTCCAGCGTCGGGTTCGTGCGGCCTTCGGGATTGCTGCGGCCCTCGGGATGAACCTCGACATAGTCGCCGGAAACCCAGCCGCGATGCATTTTGCCGTCCGGTCCGAAACCTTCGACAGGTATCCATGCCTCTCCTGATGGATCGGTGGCCGGCTTCGCGGTCTGTTCGACGAACGTGCCGGGCTGCAGAACCGTCACCACGGCCGAATCCTCGTCGGGCTGCGCCCGCAAATTCAGCCCCTCATCCGCCGATACCACGAGTTGCGGGAGGTCTTCGGGCGGGGTTTTCGGCTCACCGGGACCATCCGAAGGATCATCGGGTTGCTGCGACGACGCATCGCCATCGCCATCCGGTTTTTTCGGATCGGCTGGAGGGGTCGTCGCCGCGCCCTTCCAAGGCTCCGCGAGCAGGGAGTCCAGCGAGAAGAGAAGCATTCCAATGCCGAAGGTGATGCCCAGGGTCCATCGATCCAATGCAGCCCATCGTTTGTCGGACTTTTGCGCCGCCGCGATATCGGCATCGGTTCGCGGCACCGAACGGCGATTCATCTGGTCCGTTCTGTAGGCCGACGCCCAGAACTCCGCGCAGCCGAACGTGAACATGGTGCCGGCGACTGTGGCGATCGGCGCCGGCCAGGAGTGCAGCGTATAGACGGCGCAGCCAAGCACATAGCCGGGTCCGGCCAGATATTCGGCCAGGTTTCGGATCACCGGCCTGCCGGTGAACGATTGCAGCATCGACTTCGTGCCATAGACGACGTTGCCGAGCGAGAACGTGCTGTTGACGACAATATCCTTGCCCTGGATCATCCCGGTCGCGGCGCCTGGCGCCGCGGCAATGAATGTGGCTCCGCCGAGCGCGTTGAGGAACCGCCCGAACGGCTTGTGATTCGCGGTTGCGTTGGGGAAGATCGCCTGCGCGCCGAAAACGAAGCCTCGCACGCCAAATGCCACCGCTCCGGCGGTGGCGGTCCAGGTCGGCGGCAACGAGCTCCACAACACGTAGGAGGTGGTCGACATGCCGCCGAAGGTGGCGAGCGCCTGGGCGTTTTCCCGCATCCTGGCATGGCTCAGCGCCAGATCGACGCTGGCAGCCTGATCCGGCGTCATCGCCTTTTTGTGGGTCGCCCGGAACGTCGTCAGTTGCAGCACGGACAGCGCATTCGTCTGATCCCCGCTCATCCACTCGAACTGCTCAGGCGTGAACTTGCGGAATTGGCCGGGGCTCATTTCCTCGAACTGTTTTGGTGTCACCGCTTCGATCTGCTTCTGGGTCAGAGCTTCGATGTGGTGGATCGTGAAGGCCCCCCATTGATCGCGGGTCAGCACCGGGATCTGCTTCTCGGTCAGCCACGGCACCTGCTTGGGATCGAGCTTCGCAACGTCCAGGGACCCGATCATGGTTTCAGGGATCGCCTGAACCTGGCGCTCGCCGAGATTCTTCAGCAATCCAGCCTCGCCCAGATCCTCGAACTGCTGTGACGTGAACTTCTCGACCTGGCTGGGCTTGAACCACGGAACCTGGCGCGCTTCCAACGTCGACATGTCGACGAACTTGACCTTGTCTCCTTTAATCGCCTGCACCTGTGGTTTCGTCAGGTGAGGCGTCAAACCGGCCTTGCCGAGATCCTGGAACTGCTGGTTGGTCAGATTCCGGATGTGGCCCTCGGTGAGCCAAGGAACCTGTTTCCCGTCGAGTCCCGCGATGTTGACGTAGCGTATCTTTGCCTTCGGGATACCGCGCAGTTGGCTCTTGGTCAGATAGGGCAGCAAGCCGGCCTGATCCATGTCGCGGAACTGCTGTTCAGTCAGCTCGGCCACCTGCTCGCGCTTGAGCCATGGAATCTGGTTCGGCTGGAAATCGCCCATGACGAGATCCGGCACCTGGTCAAGCGGGGTCGCTCTGACGCCATCTCGGGTGAGTGCATGGTTGGCGGAAGCACCGCGTATCCAAGGCAGGACAACGGCTTCGCCGGTGTTGGAATCGTACACCAGTATGTGCGTCTTGTCCGCCACCTCCGGAGCGTCGGCAGGCGCGCGCGGCCCGTCTGAAGGTGGCACATAAACCTGTTCCGGCCCCCTTGGTTCGGTGCCCAGCATTGCCGCGATGATCACCTTGCCGCTCTCGTCCTCGAGCCGCAGGGTTTTGCCCGGAGCGGCTTCGGTTGTTGCCGATTGCGGCCGCCGCGCTGTCGCGGCGGGTGTGTTGTGTCCGAAGATGTTGCCGATGATTCGCGCGTCATCGAGCGCCCGCTGCAATTCAGCGGAAGGCGGCGCATCGAGGAAGACCCAGCGAGGTTGATAGCCCGAGTTCCCGTTGCGCAGCGCGACGTCCTTGTTGATCTGCTCCTGCAGTTTTGGCGTGAGCGGAACTTCGCGCATCTGGGCGGCGCCGTTGATAGTCGTCCAGCGGTGGTAGGTCTTGACCTCGATCGCCTCGATTTCGTCCTGGCTCTTGAAGACAGGCGAATCCACATATCGCCCACCTTGGCCAACGACAGGATAGGGACCATTCGGATTGGCCTCGATCGGGAAATGCGCCTCTCCAGGCGATCCGTTGAGCTCGCGTGTGTAAACCTCGCCGGCCTTCCACTTTTCAGGTTGCCGCATGTTGCGGACCTGCTGCAGCGAATATGTCGTTGGAGGCGCCGCCTCGATGGCCTTCGGGACCGGCCTTGCGTCCGGTGGCTCACCCTGCGGCTGTCCTTGACCGCCCGGCACATGGTCCTCGGAGGCGCCGCGTATCCACGGCAGGACGTATGCTTCTCCCGTCTCCGGGTCCCGGAACAGAATATGCGACTTGTGCACCAGTTCCGGTTCGTCGCCGCGCGCCTGTGGCCCGTCGGCCGGAGGCACATAGACATTCTCCGCGCTCTTTGGCTCGGTGCCCAGCACTGCGGCGGTGATCACGTTGCCGCTCTCGTCCTCAAGCTGCAGGGTTCTTGGCTGGCCGACTTCGGCTGCTGTGCCGGTCTCGGCGGAAGCTGGTTGCCTGGCCGACGCCGCATTGGCGGCGCCGGCGGCCGCGGGCACTGGCCGTCGAAACGCAAGAGGCCTGGCTGGAGGCGAAGCAGTAACCCCATTCTCACTATACCAGCGTGCAAGCGACTGCTGCTGGTCGGATGGTGCCAGATAGATAAATTCCGGCGGAGGCATCTCGGTTGGTTTTGCCTGTGTCGCTAGGAAGTCACGGACGGCGCTCATCGCGCCAGGTGGAATGAAAGCTTCGTCCTCAAGCGACAGCAACGTGGATTGGCGGAACGCCTCGATCTCGGCCTTCTGACTGGGTGTCGCGGTGGTTTCGATTTCATCCAGCCATTTTGTCAACGACGCCCGGCCGCCTCTCGGAAATGCGAGACCTCCCCCCTTGTCGGCGCGCTGGTCGAGTTCATGCAACCAGCGTGGAACCGCTATTTCCACAGGCAGTTTATCGTCGAAGGTAAATTCACGTCTAACGAAGTCGGCTTTCGCGACGATCGGGGCAACGTCAGGCAAATTCGTTCGGTAAAAGAACCTGATCTCGCCCGTGAACGCCAATGGGAATTGGAGGAACGGGACCGAGGGCACGCGAAACTTGAGGGCCGGGCTCCGCAGCGCAATCGTGACATCAAGTGTCGACGCGACAGCCTCACGCTTGCCAAAAAGGTTGATATAGATCGGACCGCCCGAGCGAACGTAATGATTGTAAGGCGCAGGCAGTTTGCGCAGTAAAATGCGATCCGGACTTGGCAGGAATTTGTGGAATGCCTCGTTGACGATGACCTCGAGCCGGCTTGCGCCGGCATTCCACACACGTCGGCTTCTTCCAGTGAGATCGACAATTGTCTCTCCCAGTGCCAAGCCGGGAACAGCAGATTGCCGCATCCCGCTTTCCGAGCCAGGAATGAACAAGATCGATTTCTGGGCGTCGATTTCTCCCGACGCCACCAGTGCCCGGATCGTGCTCATGTCAGGATTGTCGGCAAGAGCCTCCGCCGTTTGTTTGTCTTTCACGACGAACTGGGCCCTCAAACGGAGGCGGTCAAGTACTCCCTTGTTTGCGTCGACGAATTCTGAATTGACGACCGTTCCCTCGGGCAATGTCGCGTTCATCGCCACTTCGTAGCGCTTCTCGATGCTTAGCAAACTCGTCAGATAATATTTGTCTTCCAGATAAACCTTCCGATACGGAACGTCGCCGTCGAACTCATAGAATTCTGTCTTGCCGTCCGCTGTTTGACGGAAAAAGTCGCTTTCACCGTCGCTCAAGATGGCCGATTTTGAGCGAAGGGCGAGGCTGAAGGTGAGCTCCACCGCCCAACCCTTGTTCCCTGCCGGACCCTCGACACGGGCAGAACGCGGCATGACCGTGAAGACAGAATCCGAGCCGTCGCCGAACAGCCCTCGATGTGCCGCGTCGAGAAGATCCTCCCCTTTGAATTGAAAGGCGGTCTGGCGCTGAACTTTGAGGCCGAGCTGTGCGAGCGTGATATTGCGATGCTCGTTGGGGCGAATGGAGATTCCCAATTCCTTGCCGAAAATGTAGCGTACCGGTTCGAGCGACCGGTATTTGATACTGTCGGCAAATGACTGCCAAAGGGCACGATAACTGGTGCGTGTTCCGAACCCGACCATGTATGACCGCCAGGTCGGGTTTCCCAGCTGGAATGCCTCCGGCACACCCGGGATCGAATGGACAGCGAGGTTTATCGGATCGGAATTGAACCGGACGCGTCCGAGCGCGGATATCCTGAAATCTCCCCAATTCCGCTGTTTGGCCGGCTTGCCGCCCGCGGGCGGCTCGCCGCCGGGAGCCGCGCTTTCGTCCACCGTGCTGCGCAGCGTTTCTGGAATACCATTTGGACCATAGCGCTCGGCCAGCTCACGGCTGGAATAATAGCCTTTCTCCTGCTCGTAACGGGTCACGAGTTGTTCGGTGGTCAAGCCGTCGAGATAGGCGGAAGGTGTCTTTGGGTCCTTGCCGCTTGTGTAGACGTAGCCGCTCGTGTCTCGTTCAGGCATGCCGGTGAAACTGCGCGTCTCCGGGTCCCATATGAGGCGCACAGGTCCGTCTGTCACGGTCGGCTCGCTCGACAACACGATAATAGGATCGCCGTCAGCGGGAATGGGCGAGCTTCGCTCGGCCGAGCCATCCAGATCGCGGCCCAGCGGCATCGTCGGATCGTCGCCGGCCTCACCCGTCTTGATCAGTTCTCCAGGGATCACGGGATGGTCGGGATCGTGGAAGACCAGTTTGTCGGTCGGGTGATAGACGCCGTCGGGGCCTAGCTCATGCAAGACCATCGGCCGCGACGGCTGGCCGTCGCCCGATGGATCACCCTTGTCACCCGTGG
>NZ_RZSC01001029.1:0-1663 GCF_003998155.1 Mesorhizobium sp. M1E.F.Ca.ET.063.01.1.1 | reverse complement strand
GTCGATGTCGTCACTGGAGGCGAGCACCTTGGAGGCGACGCCCTCCTTCTCGGCGACGATGCGAAGCAGCACCTTGAGCAGTTCCGCCGCCGCGCTCGAGCCTTCCGGCGGCTGAAAACTCTTCGGCAGTTTCGGCATCGTCTCCTTCGGCATGGCGAGAGCGGCGTTGACGGCACCCAGCAGCGCCGTGGCCGTCGCCGAACGCTCCCAGCCTTTCGGCGTCGTGCGCAGCTTGCCGAGAGCCGCCGCATCGCGCGGCGCCTGCTGCGCGATCTCGTAGATCGCATCGTCCTTGAGCACACGGCCACGCGGCACGTCGCGTTCGCGCGCCTCGCGTTCGCGCCAGGCGGCCACCGCCTGCACGACCGCCAGCTCCTGCGGCTTGCGCAGCCGCATCTTCAGCCGCTTCCAGGCATCCTCCGGATGCGGATCGTAGGTCTCGCGCGAGGTGAGGATGTCCATCTCCTCGTTCAGCCAATGGGCTCGGTCCTCGCGCTTCAGCTCGGCGCTGAGATGCTGGTAGACCTTGATCAGGTGGGTGACGTCGGCGAGCGCGTATTCGAGCTGCTTGTCGGAGAGCGGCCGGTGCCGCCAGTCGGTGAAGCGCGAGGATTTGTCGAGCCTGGCGCC
This sequence comes from Mesorhizobium sp. M1E.F.Ca.ET.063.01.1.1, assembly GCF_003998155.1. Lineage (NCBI taxonomy): Bacteria > Pseudomonadati > Pseudomonadota > Alphaproteobacteria > Hyphomicrobiales > Phyllobacteriaceae > Mesorhizobium > Mesorhizobium sp. M1E.F.Ca.ET.063.01.1.1. The sequence goes on along the minus strand of NZ_RZSC01001029.1, from coordinate 1,033 downwards.
GGTGATGCGCTGCACCAGCTGATCGTAGGAGACGCTGTCGCCGAAGCCGCAGACCATGGCCGCCACCTGCGTGTCGAACACCGGATGCGGCACGAGGTTACCCAGATGGACGATGATTTCGATGTCCTGGCGCGCGGCGTGGAAGACCTTGACCACCGCTTCGTTGGCCATCAGCCGGAAGAACGGTTTGAGATCGATGTGTGGCGACAGCGGATCGATCAGCGCCGTCACGCCGGGCGCGGCCATCTGTATGAGGCAGAGGATCGGCCAGAAGGTCGTTTCGCGGATGAATTCGGTATCGACGGTGACGAATTCCGACTTTTCGAACGCCGCGACAGCGCTTTCGAGTTCTTTCTGGGTGGTGATGACGTGCATCAAATCGCTTTTGGCAAGAAATCAGGTCTCTTTCAATTCCAGCAGCAGGCGCTTTCGTCAAGCCGCAGGTAGAGCATGATCCCGAAAAGTGTGCAGCGGTTTTCGGAAAAGATCATGCTCAAACAAGAAGATAAAGCGGGATGACGATCTCGCTTTAATCCGGCTTGTCTGAATCATTGCCCCGCCGGGCGAGCCGCGCGAAGAATGTCGAGGTGCGCAAGAGCGCGGTAAAACGGCTTCGACTGCCGGCGGGAACGCCGGATCGAACCTGCATCCGGTACAGGATCACGATAATGAGAATGGCATAGACAAAGGCGCTGAACACGAACAGGGCGCTGGGCCCGAAATATTGCATCACCGCCGATGCGGCGATCGGACCGCCAATCGCGCCGAAGGAATAGAACAGCATCAGCGCCGCATTGACCAGCACGAACTCGCCCTTGCCGGCCCGATCGTTGGAATGCGCCGCCGACAGCGAATAGAGCGGCATGGCGAAGCAGCCGAAGATAAAGACGATGGCGAAGTTCAGGAAAGGATCGCCGCGCGCCACGAAAGCGAGCGCCAGCGCGGCAAGCATGGCGCAGCATGTCGTCGTCAGCAGTACCGAGCGCCGGTCCCAGCGGTCGGAAAGATAGCCCAGCGGATATTGGATGAGGGC
>NZ_RZSC01001028.1:0-1666 GCF_003998155.1 Mesorhizobium sp. M1E.F.Ca.ET.063.01.1.1 | reverse complement strand
TGCTTGCGCTGGTCCGAAAAGACGCCAACGAAGTTTTCCCAGCCGGTGTAGCTCTTCATGCTCTCGAATTCGGCGCCGAAGACGTTGGTCGCGTCCTCCAGGCCGATGATCAGGTCGGCGATGTTGCCTTCCATCACCTTCTGCTGCTTCAGCACGTCCTCGATACGGGCGTTCTCGATGTCGAAATTGGCGTCGCCGATCTTCTTGTCGGCCTGCGCGAGCGTGTCGAGCACGGTGCCGGACTGCTCGATCTTGGTGCGCATGTCCTCGACGACCTGCTTGGTCTTGGCAATTTCGGCATCGAAATTCTGCAATGTCGCCATTGGGGCCTCCCGCTTCGGCATCCGGTTTCGTCGCACGTGGCGGCGAATATATGTGGGGCCTCAAGCGATTGAAAGAAGGAAGACAGGGCGAGGCGTCAAAACAAAAGAATTGGTTAGGCCCTTGAAAGACAAGCCAAGCATGCTAACGGCATGAGTCATGCGCGTCGCCTTCAAACAGCTTTAGCTGATATGCCTTAAGCTATTGTTTTTGCGCGGCGAGATGCGACGAAGCGGCAGTGCCGCAAAATCTCTTGTGCCGGATCGCGGCAATCAACCGATCGCCAGCCCGCCGATCGCTGGAATATCAGGCAGTGCCGGCCGTCCATGAAAACTTCGTCTTGCCGCAAAGACCTCCGGCATGTCGCTGAATGGCCAGCGCACGCCGTTGATCGTGATGTGGCGCCGCTTGAAACCACATCAAAATGGTGTTTGGCTGACGAAACAAGGCGGACACAAGAACCGACTTTGCGTCGCCTCGAATTGCAATGGGAGAAAAGTTCATGCCGCGTATGAAATCTTTTGTCGCCGGCCTCGGCCTGGCGGCGCTTCTATCCACGACCGCTGCCTATGCCGGCGATCCGGCGAGCTGCAAGGCCGTGCGTCTGTCCGACGTCGGCTGGACCGACATCCAGGCGACCACGGGGCTGGCCTCGGTGCTGCTTACCGCGCTCGGCTACGAGCCGCAGGTGATCCAGCTTTCGGTGCCGGTGACCTATGCGTCGCTGAAGAACAAGGACCTCGACGTCTTCCTCGGCAACTGGATGCCGTCGATGACCAACGACATCAAGGACTACACCGCCGACGGCTCGGTCGAGACGGTGAGCACGAACCTGACCGGCGCCGGCTATGGCATCGTCGTGCCGACCTATGTCGCGGATGCCGGCGTCAAGACGCTGACCGATCTCGGCAAGTTCAAGGACAAGTTCAACGGCAAGATCTACGGCATCGAGGCCGGCAATGACGGCAATCGCATCATCCTCGACATGATCAAGAACCCGAAGGACAATCTCGAAGGTTTCGAGCTGGTCGAGTCGTCGGAAGCCGGCATGCTGACGCAGGCCGAACAGTCGATGAAGAACAATGAATGGATCGCCTTCCTCGGCTGGACGCCGCATCCGGTGATGGGCGCCATGAAGATCACCTATCTCGAGGGTATGGGCGACAGCGGCTTCGGCGCCGCCACCGTCTACACCAATGTGCGCAAGGGCTACACCACCGAGTGCCCGAACGCCGGCAAGTTCATCGCCAACCTGAAGTTCAACCTCGACATGGAAGGCGAGATGATGGACGCGATCCTCAAGGGCGGCGACGCCCAGACGGTCGCCACCGACTGGCTGAAGAAG
>NZ_RZSC01001027.1:0-1671 GCF_003998155.1 Mesorhizobium sp. M1E.F.Ca.ET.063.01.1.1 | reverse complement strand
TCGTGCCGCGGGCCGATCATCACTTCATGGTCGGCGCGACCATGATCGAAAGCGACCATGACGGGCCGATCACCGCCCGTTCGCTGATGGAGCTTCTCAATGCTGCCTACGCACTCCATCCGGCGTTCGGTGAGGCCGAAATCGTCGAGACAGGAGTGGGTGTACGCCCTGCCTATCCCGACAATCTGCCGCGGGTGAAGCGTCGGAAGGACGGCGCGATCACGATCAACGGTCTCTACCGGCACGGTTTCCTGCTCTCACCGGCCATGGCCGAGCAGGCTGCCGGCCTTCTCTTCAATTCATCTGCCGACAATTCATCTGCCGGCCTGGAGTCTGAAAATGAAGCTGATCGTCAATGGCGAAGCGCTTGAGGTCGAGGCGACAACGCTCGACGCCCTTTTGAAGGAGCTTGACTATGAGGGCGGCTGGCTCGCCACCGCGCTGAACGGCGATGTTGTTCCCGCGGCCGGACGGGCGGAATTCCGGTTGAGCGAGGGCGACCGGATCGAAATCCTGTCACCCATGCAGGGAGGCTAGCCGATGTTCGATCTTCTCGGGACAAAACTTGCCTCGCGCCTGCTGCTGGGCACCGCCCAATATCCTTCGCCGGCGATCCTGGCCGATGCGGTCAAGGCGTCAGGCACCTCGGTGGTGACCGTCTCGCTGCGCCGGGAAATGGCCGGCGGCAAGGCCGGCGAGAAATTCTGGTCGCTGATCCGTTCGCTCGGCGTGAGGGTGCTGCCCAACACCGCCGGCTGCCACTCCGTGAAGGAAGCCGTGACGACCGCGAAGATGGCGCGCGAAGTCTTCGGCACGTCCTGGATCAAGCTCGAAGTGATCGGCAACCACGACACGCTGCAGCCCGACGTCTTCGGTCTGGTCGAAGCCGCGCGCATCCTTTGCGAAGACGGGTTCAGCGTTTTCCCCTATACCACCGACGACCTTATCGTCGCCGAGCGGCTGCTCGAGGCAGGCTGCAAGGTTCTGATGCCGTGGTGCGCGCCGATCGGCTCGGCGCTCGGGCCGGTCAACATCATGGCGCTGCGCTCGCTGCGCGGGCATTTCCCCGACGTGCCATTGATCGTCGATGCTGGTCTCGGACGACCGTCGCACGCGGCAACCGTTATGGAACTCGGTTTTGACGCCGTGCTCCTCAACACCGCGGTTGCCAAGGCGGCCGACCCGGTGGGCATGGCGCGCGCTTTCGGCAAGGCGGTCGATGCCGGCCGGGAAGCGTATGGTTCAGGACTGCTCGAGCCGCGCGACGTCGCCGTGCCATCGACTCCTACAATCGGCAGGGCGGTTTTCTCATGAAGCTCGATCCCTTCTACTTGATCGTCGACAGCGCCGCCTGGATCGAACGGCTTGTGCCGCTCGGCGTCAGGCTGGTGCAACTCCGCATCAAGGACATGGACGAGGGCAGGCTGCGCGCGGAAATCCGCAAGGCAAAAGCCTTGTGCGCGCGACACCATTGCCAGCTCATTGTCAACGATCATTGGCGGCTGGCGATCGAAGAGGGCTGCGACTTCGTCCACCTCGGCCAGGAGGACCTGCAGGCCGCCGACCTCTCGGAGATACGGGCGGCCGGCATCAGGCTCGGGCTGAGCACCCATGATCATGCCGAACTGCAGACGGCTATGGCAGCCAGGCCCGACTACGTCGCGCTGGGTC
>NZ_RZSC01001026.1:0-1682 GCF_003998155.1 Mesorhizobium sp. M1E.F.Ca.ET.063.01.1.1 | reverse complement strand
GATCGGATGAGCGCCGAACCTTCGGGCGATTTCGCGAACCAGCTCCCGGTAACGCAAAATGCGAGGACCGCCGACCTCGAACGTAGACACATCCTGGCTAGGATCGGCGAGCAAGCGGCTCACCGCTTCGGCGACGTCGCCGACATAGACGGGCTGAAGCCGCGTAGCTCCCTGGCCGAACAGCGGATAGACGGGCAGCAGCCGGACCAGCCGAACAAGCGTCGTGAGAAAAGCGTCGTCCGGTCCGATCATGACGGCCGAGCGCAAGACAATCGTGTCGGGAAACGAGTTCCTGACCGCGTCCTCCCCGCGCCCGCGTGCCTTGATATACCTTGATGTGGATCGCGGATCTGCGCCTATCCCCGAGATATGGACGAGCCGTTCGACCCCGGCTTGCCGCGCGGCGCTCGCCAAATCGGCTGCCGCCGTCACGTGCATCCTTTCGAACGTCAAGCCGCCATGCTCGACATAGAGGCTGACCGCGTTCACCACCGCGTCTGATCCGGCAATTGCCGGGCCGATCGATGATCTGTCCAGAATATCCGCTTTGACCTGTTCGGGCGCTTTCGCTTCCGAGCCGGTTACCCGCCGCGCTTGGCGGGACACTGCCCGCACTTCAAAGCCCTTGTCCAGCAGCCGCTCGACGATCCTGCGGCCGAGGAATCCGGTCCCACCGAACACAGCTACCTTCATCGATGCTCCTCGCGCGTCGCCTCTAAAGCCCGTCGCGATTTTTCAGATTTGCTCCATGCGCTTTAGGTTTCTGGTTTGACGCATATGTCCCGAAACTGGTTCCCACTTTCGGGAGACATACTTTAAGGCGCGCCCGCCACGGCGCCGACGAAAGCCTGGCGAGTGCCAGCAGGTCGATGTTGCCGTTTGCAGTAAGGCGATCTCCGTCCAATTCGATCCGCAGTCTCGAAGGATCGGATTCCGATTGACGCTCAAGCTCCAAGGCGGTTGCCTCGCGAACCTCCTCTTGCTCCGCAGACATGTCCAAATCAGATCGCTGGAACCCATTTCCAGAACACGCCTTCCATCCTCTCGGGATAGTATTTGAATTCGCATTCGAACCGTCGTCCGTAGCTGGCAGCGGCAGCAAGCGCTGCCTTGCTGACGGGCCGCATGCCCGTTCCCGGCGCGAACCAGTCCTCCAGCAGATCGTCGGGCACATAGGCGCCGATCCTCAGCGGCAGTTGCTGCAGGACGACGTCCATTTCCTTCGGCGGCACCGCGTTCATTCGCTTCCGGCTCCTCGCGGGTGCGGTGAATGTGAAGTTCCTGCGATTCCACGCACTAGTGAACTGCGTTCTCGGTCCGGAGTTCCATGAGAACCGGCCGGAAACCGCTTCTTCCCTTCTCCCCTTGTGGGCTAGCGTGCGCACACATTTGCTTCGGGCTCATTTTTGCGAGGCCAGAACGAAGCCGTCTGTGATGGCGTTGAAGCGTCTGAGGCCGTGGTTGAAGGTGATGGGCCCTGGCGGGCGTTCCTTTTCGTAGCCGTTCCAGCCTCCGAGCCTGGCGATACACCAGGCGGCCCAGGCGAGCGTGTGCATGGGGTGCGGGTTCTTCTGCTTTTGGGTCTTGCCTTCGAGCTTGGCGATGAGCACTTCCAGGACGGTGATCTCGGTGGGATCGAAGAGGTGTGCGGCCTGGAAGCGCTGGCCCGGCGAACCACGCCC
>NZ_RZSC01001025.1:0-1683 GCF_003998155.1 Mesorhizobium sp. M1E.F.Ca.ET.063.01.1.1 | reverse complement strand
GTCGCGCAGCGGATCGTCGAGCGACTTCACCGACAGCGACGGGCAGCCGGACAGCCGCATGCAGGCGTGGTCGCCGGTGCAGATGTCCTCGTCGACGCCGAATTTCGGCTTGACGATGCGCTCGCCCGCCTTGATCGCTTTGTCGACCAGCGGCTTCTCGCGGCGCTGGCGGTTGAGCATGCATTCCGACGAGGCGACGATGACCTTCGGCCCCTTCTCCTCTGTGGTCAGCGCCTCGCGCAACGCGGCTTGCATCTTGCCGACATCATAGGTGCGGTCGATGTGGCGCAGCCATTTGACGCCCATGCCCTTCACCGCCTCGGTGATCGGATGCTTGGTCGATTTCGTCCGGTTCGAGGCGCGCGAGGACAGGATGTCCTGGCCGCCGGTAGCGGCCGAATAGAAATTGTCGACGATGACGATGACACCGTCATTCTTGTTGAAGACGGCGTTGCCGATCGAGGACGTGAGGCCGTTGTGCCAGAAGCCGCCGTCGCCGACGAAGGAGATCGAACGGCGCTTGGCCTCCGGCGAGTTGAAGGCCGATGCCGAGGCCGGCCCAAGCCCGTAGCCCATGGTGGTGGCGCCGAGCTCGAAGGGCGGCATGATCGAGAACAGGTGGCAGCCGATGTCGGAAGCTATGTGGTGCTTGCCGAGTTCCTGCTCGACCAGCTTGGTCGCGGCGAAGATCGGCCGCTCGGGGCAACCGACGCAGAAGCCTGGCGGGCGGCCAGGAACGACATTGACGAGATCGGCGGTATCGACACCCTCGCCCAGCTTGTTCGGCGCGCGAACCTCGCCGGGCAGCAGATGCGGCGCATAGGCGCGGAGGAAGGAGCCAATGCCGTCGAGCATCACCTGGCCGGTATATTCGCCGGCCATCGGCAGATGCTCCTTGCCGACCAGCTTCGTGCCGCGCCCGGCCTTGTGCAGCATGGCGGCAAAGGCCTGCTCGATATAGTTGGGCTGGCCTTCCTCCACGACCAGCACCGCCTGCTTGCCTTCGCAGAAGGCGAGGAACTCGTCATCGACCAGCGGATAGACGGCGTTGAGCACATAGAGCGGCACGTCGGTGTCGCCATAAGTGTCGGCGAGGCCGAGCCGCTGCAGCGCGCGGACGACGGAATTATACATGCCGCCCTGCATGACGATGCCGACGGAGCCGTGGTCCGAACCGAATATCTCGTTGATCTTGCGCTCGCGGATGAAGTTCACGGCCGCCGGCCAGCGCTTGGCGACCTTCTCCTTCTCGTGCAGGAAGGAAGCGGGCGGCAGCACGATGCGGCCGGTGTCGCGGCGCGGCGCTGCAAGCGCATCGGCGACCGACATTGGCGGGCGCTTGTTGTCCTTGGCGATGAAATGGCCATGGACATGGCAGCAGCGGATGCGCACCTGCAGCATGACCGGCGTGTTCGACGCCTCCGACAGCTCGAAGCCGTCCTCGACCGCCTTGACGATGCAGGGCAGGTTCGGGCGCGGATCGAGCAGCCAGACCTGGCTCTTCATGGCAAAGGCATGGCTGCGCTCCTGCATGATGGAGGAGCCCTCGCCATAGTCCTCGCCGACGATGATCAGCGCGCCACCGGTGACGCCGCCCGAGGCGAGGTTTGCCAGCGCGTCGGAGGCGACGTTCGTGCCGACCGTCGACTTGAATGTGGCCGCGCCCCGGATCGGGTAATGCAC
>NZ_RZSC01001024.1:0-1683 GCF_003998155.1 Mesorhizobium sp. M1E.F.Ca.ET.063.01.1.1 | reverse complement strand
GCCTATGACAACTGGCGGCTGTCCACCGCCCGCGCCCACTCCGCCTATTACATGCTGGTGCGAGGCGGCGTCGACGAAAGCCGTATCACCGAGGTCGCCGGCTATGCCGACCGCCAGCCCAGGATCCCGTCCGATCCGCTGGCCGCCGCGAACCGCCGCATCGAAATCCTGATGGCTACAGGCGGATGAGAGGCAAGACCGTCATCGGCCGCGCTGTCGGGCTGCTGCTGCTCGCCGCCGCAGGATCGCCGGCCGCGGCTTTCGCCCAGGATGACGGCTTGCAGCCTTATCAGCTGGTGCGTTCGCTGCAGCTGATCCAGGACCGCATCGCCGGCGGCGACCATGCGGCGCTGCCGATGCAGGCCAAACTGCTCGAAATGACCGATGCCAGGCTTCGCGCCGCCGATGCCGAGGATTTCAAGGATCCGAAAAATTTCCGCGGACTGCTCGTCTACGGCATGAGCGGCGGCAACCCTGTCACGGTCGAGGCCGCGGCTTCGCGCGCGACGACCGACCCGCAAAGCCTCGCCATCGCCAAGGGGATCGTCGCCTACCTGAACGGCCGGCCGGCCACCGCGATCGAGATCCTGAAGCCGATCGATCCGATGAGCGTGCCTCCCGACCTCGGCGCCTTCCTGGCGCTGGTCAAGGGTTCTCTGCTCGCGACCGATGAACCGGCCGCAGCGCTCATCTTGCTGGACCAGGCCCGCCTGCTCAGCCCCGGCACGCTGGTCGAGGAAGCAGCCCTTCGCCGTTCCGTCGGCATCGCCGCGGCACAAGGCGATGCCGCTCGCTTCGCGCTCGCCTCGACGCAGTATGTCGCGGGCTATCTCTATTCCCCCTATGCCAGCCAGTTCGCGGATTCCTTCGTCTCCGGCGTTATTCAACTGCACATGTCGATCAGCCAGGACAAGCTCGCCGACATCACGTCGATGATGGATGCCGAGCGCGAGAAGGTGATCTATCTGCGCATCGCCCGCCGTGCCGCGATCGACGGGCTGACGGATCTCTCCGCTTTCGCCTCGGCGCGGGCCGAGCAAGGCCGTAACGGCAACGGCAATCAGGACGATCCACGCGCCGTGCTCTACTCCAGCCTCTCCACGGTGACGTCGGCCACGATCGACGACGTGCGCGCCAGGCTCGGCAAGATCGATCGCGCCAAACTTTCGGAAGGCGACCGCGCCTTGCTCGACGCCGCGCAAGCCGTCGCAGGCGAGGTCGTCGCACCTGTGCCGGCGGCAGGCAAGGACGAGATCGAGGCTGCGGATCCGGCAAGGATCAATGCGGCGAAACCCGCCGCCGAAGCCGAGTCTGTGAGCAAGGCCGACGCCGAAGCCTTGCCGCCGGTGGAAGGCGCCATGTCCGAGCAGACGGCTGTCGCGGCTGCGGCCAAGCCGGCGGCGGACGCGCCGACCGCGGCTCCCGCGCCGCCGACCCTGCCAACGACGGCTCCGCCCACGGTCGCGGCGCTAGCCGCCGCTCCGGCACCACCCGAAACGCCAGCCGTGCTGCCTGCGTCTGCGCCGGCGGCCGTCGCGGATCTTGATCCGCACGATCCCACCGACGCCGCGATGCTCAACGCGCGCCGTCAGCTCGACCAAATTGACCAGTTGCTCGGAGCCGCTCCCAAATGACCAGCATCAGCCAGGCCTTGCCGGGACTCGGCTCTGCCCACGCCCAGTC
>NZ_RZSC01001023.1:0-1686 GCF_003998155.1 Mesorhizobium sp. M1E.F.Ca.ET.063.01.1.1 | reverse complement strand
CAAGGCAGGTGAGCATGGTCAGCACCAGCGACAGGAATAGATTGTTCTCGCCGATGGAGATGATCCAGCCGATGAAGGTCGAAGCGATGCCGGTCAGCGTCAGCGTGCCGATGACGATGCCGACGATGGCGCAGGCGATGCCGACCGGCAGCGCGTTCTTGGCGCCTTCGGCAAGCGAGTCGACGCAGATGCGCAGCGTCTCGCGGCCGCCTTTGAAGGTGATGCAGGCGACGACGAGCGCCCCGATGACGAGGCCGAGACTATTGACGCCGAAGCGCATGAAGGAGGCGGCGGCAAGCCCGAGCGCCAGCCAGAAGACGACGCGGAACGCAAATGGCCCGATCAGCGCCGCCAGCGGCGCGCCGAGGATCAGCACGATGGTCAGCGCCAGGCCCATGGTGCCGGCGAAGATCGGCGTATAGCCGGCAAACAGGAGATAGACGAGCACGGCAAGCGGCAGCACCAGCGGCCAGTGCTGCCGCACCGCGTCCCAGGGATTGGGCAGGTCGCCCTTGGCCATGCCGTGCAAGCCGGCTTTGCCAGCCTCCAGATGCACCTGCCAGAAGCAGGCGCCGAAATAGAGCAGCGCCGGGATGATCGCCGCCTTCACCACCTCGGCATAGGCGATGTTCAGCGTCTCGGCCATGATGAAGGCGACCGCGCCCATCACCGGCGGCATGATCTGGCCGCCCATCGAGGAGGTCGCCTCGACGGCGCCGGCAAAGGCCGCGCGGAAGCCGAAGCGTTTCATCAGCGGAATGGTGAACTGGCCGCTGGCCACCACATTGGCAACGCCCGAACCGGAGATGGTGCCCATCAACGCCGAGGAGAGCACACAGACCTGGGCCGGGCCGCCGCGCCAGGAGCCGACCAGGCCAAGCGCGAAATCGTTGAACAGCGCGATCATGCCGGCGCGCTCGAGGAAGGCAGCGAAGACGACGAAGATGAAGATATAAGCGGCCGAAACATAGACCGGCGTGCCGTATATGCCTTCGGTGCCATAGGCGAAGGTGTCGACGAGCTGCGCAAAATCATAGCCGCGATGGATGAAGGGCGGCGGCAAGTGATTGCCGACGAAGCAATAGGCGAGGAAGATGAAGGCGATGATTGCGAGCGGCAGCCCCATCAGCCGCCGTGCCGCTTCGAAGACCAGCACCACCAGCACGGTGCCGACGATCAGGTCCGGCGTGGTGAGGAAGCCGGAACGGCGAATGAGATCGGTATAGAACACCCAGTTGTAGAGGCCGGTGCCGAAGCCCAGCACACCGAGCGTCCAGAATGCGGTTTTCGCCGGCATGCTCTGGGCGCGCAGATTGGCGATCAGGCCGAAGCCGAGCAGCAGCAGGAAGCCGACATGCATGGCCCGCACCACCTGGCTGGGCAGGCTGCCATAGGCGGCGATGTAGATCTGAAAGGCGGAAAAGGCGACGGCAATCAGGAAGGCCGCCTTGCCGGCGATGCCTTCGCCGAAGCCCGGCGGCAGGCCTTCGATAGGCTCTTCGACGGTCGGAGAAAGAACGGTGGGGGTTTTGGTCATTGGCGGGTTCCTGGGGATGCCCTCCCCCTTGAGGGGAGGGTGCCGAGCGAAGCGAGGCGGGTGGGGTCCTCTCGCGTCGAGCACTGCCGCGGCGACCCCACCCGTCCATCCGCCTCCGGCGGCTGTCCACCCTCCCCTCAAGGGGGAGG
>NZ_RZSC01001022.1:0-1691 GCF_003998155.1 Mesorhizobium sp. M1E.F.Ca.ET.063.01.1.1 | reverse complement strand
GTATCCGCAATCTCGCAATAGGTTCGGATCATCGGCGCCGCCGAAGGCAGCATCGCCGCAACAGCCATCAGGAACCACATCAGGACGAGCGCCGCCGCCTGCGCGCCCGCGGCGCCTGCAAGCGGAGCCGGCGTCAGGCACAAAGCGAAAAAGCGGTCGAGGAAACCCGGCAACGGCAATCGCGGCAGGTCTTTCAGCAGCGCATCGCCCGGAGCGCCGGCAAAGCGGCTTTCGGCGCCGCGGATTGCCATGGCAGCGAGGATGAACCAGGCAAGCACAATGCCCGCGCTGATGGTGATCGTCACCGCAAGGCGCGGGCTGCGCGCAAGTCCCGCCGTGGCGCGGCCGGCGCGGTCTAGATGACTGAAATCGTGCTCCTGGCCGGTCATGGCAATCGAATGGGCCGAATCGCCGCGTTGATCAACCCTGCCGATCTGCCCTATATCCGCATATAGGTCCGACGGGGCCGCCCATCACCCATGGAAGCCTGGCGTGGAGCAGAACGACAAAGCCCGCATATTGGTTGCCGGCAGCGGCCCGGCCGGCCTGATCGCAGCGCTCGGCTTTGCCGAGGCAGGCTTTGCCGTGACGCTGGCGGGCCCCGACGTCACCAGCAGCGACGCCCGCACCACCGCCCTCATGAACCCTTCGCTGAAGGTTCTCGACCGGCTGGGCGTGCTTGCCGAGCTCACGCCGCAGGCGGCGCCGCTCAAGGTGATGCGCATCGTCGACGCGACGCGCCGGCTGATCCGCAGCCCGACGGTGACCTTTCGCGCCAGCGAGATCGGCGAGGAGCAGTTCGGGCTCAATTTGCCGAACAATATCCTGATCTCGGTGCTCGCCAAGGCGGTTGCCGCCCATCCAGGCATCGAGTGGCGAAAGTCGATGGTGGAGATATGGCGGCTCGACGCCGACCAGGCCCGTGCGAGCCTCGCCGATGGCAGCGAGGTCTCCGCGTCGCTGGCAGTCGCGGCAGACGGGCGCCTGTCGCCGGCACGGGAGGCGGCCGGCATAAAAGCCTCCGCGCGGCCCTACCCCCAGTCAGCGCTGGTCCTCAATTTCAGCCATCGCAGCGAACACGGCTTCATCTCCACCGAATTCCACACCGAGACCGGACCGTTCACGCAGGTGCCGCTGCCGGGCAAACGCTCCAGCCTCGTCTGGGTGGTGAAGCCGGAAAAAGCGAAGGAACTCGCAGCACTCGACGATGCCGCGCTGTCCATCCGCGTCGAGGAGCAGATGCAGTCGATGCTCGGCCGGGTCTCGGTCGAGCCCGGCCGCCAGGTCTATCCGCTGTCGGCAGCCTCGCCCGGCCGCTTCGCGCAAAACCGCGTGGCGCTGGTCGGCGAGGCCGCACATGTCTTCCCGCCGATCGGCGCGCAAGGACTCAACCTCGGCATCAGGGATATCGAAGATCTGATTGGAATCGCCGGCGAAAACCGGGACGATCCAGGGTCGAGGCTCAGCCTCGCCGCCTATGACACAAGACGTCGTCCCGACATCCTGGCGCGCAGCAGCGCGGTGAACCTGCTCAACTTGTCGCTGCTGTCCGACATGCTGCCGGCCCAGCTTGCGCGCAGCGCCGGCCTCAACGTGCTGGGCAGCTTTGCGCCGCTGCGCGCCTTCTTCATGCGCGAAGGCTTGCGGCCCGGCAGCGGTTTTCGCGCACTGGCCGGCGGCCTGCGGCAACA
>NZ_RZSC01001021.1:0-1694 GCF_003998155.1 Mesorhizobium sp. M1E.F.Ca.ET.063.01.1.1 | reverse complement strand
GTGCTGACCGACGTCACCTTCAAGGTCCTGCCCGCGGCCCGAGACGGCGGCGATGCCGAGGATATGGTCGCGCGCGGCGCCAGCCTTGAGACGCCGCGGGCCGGACAGGTTCGAGGCAAGCACCCCGCCGATCGTGCCCCTGCCCGGCTCGCCGCCAAGCAGCGCACGATAGTCCATCGGCTCGAAGGCGAATTGCTGGCCGTTTTCGGCGAGCAGCTTCTCGATTTCGGCAAGCGGCGTGCCGGCTCTTGCGGACAGCACCAGCTCGGCCGGTTCATAGAGGGTGACGCCGGAGAGCTTCGACAGGTCGAGCGTGTGCTCGGTTTGCAGCGGGCGGCCGATGCCGCGCTTTGAGCCATGGCCGAGGATTTCCAGCGGCGTTTCCTCCGCCGCCGCCCATTGGACGGTGGAGAGGACTTCGGCGGAAGTGGATGGGGTGAAGGTGGTCATGAGAGCACCTGGTTCCTCGCCCCCGCGAGGCGGGGCAAAACAGATAGGCTGCGTTTCGTCGCACCCCCCTCTGTCCTGCCGGACATCTCCCCCGCAAGGGGGGAGATCAGACGTCGCGTAGGGTTTCGCCAATCTCCAACGTCGGCGGGAAGGCGGCGCGCCGAAGCTGCCAATCTCCCCCCTTGCGGGGGAGATGTCCGGCAGGACAGAGGGGGGTGCTCAAGCGCCGCCATATCCACTCAAAACCTCGGAATGTCCGGAAACGCCAGCTGCCCGCGATGCACATGCATGCGGCCGAGCTCGGCGCAGCGGCGCAGCTGCGGGAAGACCTTGCCGGGGTTGAGCAGATGGTTGGGGTCGAAGGCGCATTTGACGCGCATCTGCTGGTCGAGGTCGATCTGGTTGAACATTTCCGGCATCAGGTCGCGCTTCTCGACGCCGACGCCATGCTCGCCGGTCAAGACGCCGCCGACCTCGACGCAAAGCCGCAAAATGTCGGCGCCGAAGCTCTCGGCCTTGTCGAGCTCGCCCGGGACGTTGGCGTCGTAGAGGATCAGCGGGTGCAGATTGCCGTCGCCGGCGTGGAAGACATTGGCGACGCCGAGCCCGTATTTCTCGGAGAGGTCGCGCATGCCGGCCAGCACGCGCGGCAATTCCTTGCGCGGGATGGTGCCGTCCATGCAGTAATAGTCCGGCGAGATGCGGCCGACCGCCGGGAAAGCGGCCTTGCGGCCGGCCCAGAAGCTCAGCCGCTCCTCTTCCGTCTGCGAGATGCGGCAGGTGGTCGAGCCGTTCTCGTAGGCGATCGTCTCGACCAGGCCGATCAGGTGATCGACCTCGACGCTCGGCCCGTCGAGCTCGACGATCAACAGCGCCTCGACATCGAGCGGATAGCCGGCATGGACGAAATCCTCGGCGGCGTGGATCGCCGGCCGGTCCATCATCTCCATGCCGCCCGGGATGATGCCGGCGCCGATGATGTCGGCGACGCACTGGCCGCCCTGCTCGCTGGTTGGGAAACCGATGAGCAGCGCGCGTGCCGTCTCAGGCTTCTTCAGGATGCGGACCGTCACCTCGGTGACGACGCCGAGCAGGCCTTCCGAGCCGGTCATGACGCCGAGCAGGTCGTAGCCTTCCTGGTCGAGATGGCTGCCGCCGAGCCGCACCACCTCGCCATTCATCAGCACCATCTCGATGCCCAGCACATTGTTGGCTGTGAGCCCGTATTTCAGGCAGTGCACGCC
>NZ_RZSC01001020.1:0-1699 GCF_003998155.1 Mesorhizobium sp. M1E.F.Ca.ET.063.01.1.1 | reverse complement strand
GGGTTGGTCAAGAGCCCGAGCCGGGTTGTTGCGGCGACCAGCGTGAAGCGGGCGAGGTCGATCTTGACCGAGCGCGCGGCCGGCCCTTCGCCGATGATCAGGTCGAGCTGGAAATCCTCCATCGCCGGATAGAGGATTTCCTCCACCGCCGGATTGAGCCGGTGGATCTCGTCGATGAAGAGCACGTCGCGCTCCTCGAGATTGGTGAGCAGCGCCGCGAGGTCGCCGGCCTTGGCGATGACCGGCCCCGAGGTCGAGCGGAAATTGACGCCGAGCTCGCGCGCCATGATCTGCGCCAGCGTCGTCTTGCCTAACCCTGGCGGGCCGACGAACAGCACATGGTCAAGCGCCTCGCCGCGGCTCTTGGCGGCGTCGACGAAGACCTTGAGATTGGCGCGCACCGCCGCCTGGCCGACGAACTCGTCGAGCGACTGCGGCCGCAGGCTCTGGTCGGCGTCCTCGCCGCGCTTGTCGGGGGCAATGAGGCGGGGCGAAAGGCTCATGCGGCGTTCCTCGCATACGCCAAGGGCCAGGACAAGCGCCTCACCGCGCCAGTTCCTTCAGTCCGAAGCGGATCAGCTTCGAGGCATCCGCCCCTTCGCCGGCCGACTTCAGCGCTGCCGCTACCGCATTCGCCGCGATGTCGCGCGAATAGCCGAGATTGACCAGAGCCGAGACCGCATCGGTGATCGGCGCTGCTGCCACGCCCTCGCCAAGCTCCTGCTTGAGGCCGATCGTGCCGTTGGCGGAGCCGGCATAGGCCGGCGCCTTGTTCTTCAACTCTGTCACGATGCGCTCGGCCACCTTCTTGCCGACGCCGGGCGCGCGGGAGACCATGGCGATGTCGCGCAAAGCAATGGCATTGGCGAGGTCGGCCGGCGCCAGCGTCGACAGCACCGCCAGCGCCACCTTGGCGCCGACGCCCTGCACATTGTTCATCAACAGCCGGAACCATTCGCGCTCGAGCGCGCTCTGGAAGCCGTAGAGCCGGATCATGTCCTCGCGAACATAGGTCTCGATGAACAGTACCACCGCCTCGCCGGGCCCTGGCAGCGCTGCCAGCGTGCGCGCCGAGCAATAGGCGACATAGCCGACGCCGTGCACATCGACCAGGCAGGAGTCCTCATCGATCTCGTCCAACGTGCCCTTCAGCTTGCCGATCATGATTTTCCCCTCACGCCAGCGCCGTCATCCGGTAGGCGACGCTCTGGCGGTGATGCGCGTGGCAGATGGCGATGGCCAAAGCATCGGCAGCGTCATCGGTGTCGAAGACCGCCTTCGGCATCAGCACCTTCACCATCATGTGGATCTGCTTCTTTTCGCCGTGGCCGACGCCGATGACCGCTTTCTTGACCGCATTGGGGGCATATTCGGCGACCACCAGCCCGGCGCGCGCCGGCACCAGCATGGCGATGCCGCGCGCCTGGCCGAGCTTCAGCGTCGCCGTCGCATCCTTGTTGACGAAAGTCTGTTCGATGGCCGCCTCGTGCGGCATGGCCTGATGCAACACCTCCGCCAGCCCGTCATGCAACTGGCAGAGCCTTGCCGCGAGCGGCGCCTTGTCGTCGGAGCGCACGGTGCCGGAAGCGACGAAGCGCAGCGAGTTGCCGAGGCTCTCGACGATGCCCCAGCCGGTGCGCCTCAGTCCCGGATCGATGCCGATGATGCGAATCGCTTCCCCCATGCGCCAAGTCTAGCC
>NZ_RZSC01000101.1:0-12846 GCF_003998155.1 Mesorhizobium sp. M1E.F.Ca.ET.063.01.1.1 | reverse complement strand
GGCGGCATCCGCAACGGCGCCGACGTCGCCAAGGCGCTGGCGCTTGGCGTCGACGCAGTGTCGATCGGCACGGCGGCGCTGGTCGCGCTCGGCGACAACGATCCGCGCTGGGAAGCGGATTACAACGCGCTCGGCACCACTGCCGGCGCCTATGACGACTGGCATGAAGGCCGCGACCCGGCCGGCATCACCACCCAGGACCCCGAGCTGATGAAGCGGATCGACCCGATCGCTGCCGGACGGCGACTGGCGAATTACCTCAAGGTGATGACGCTGGAGGCGCAGACGATTGCGCGCGCCTGCGGCAAGAACAGCCTGCACAATCTCGAGCCCGAGGATCTCGTCGCGCTTACCATCGAAGCGGCTGCCATGGCCGGCGTGCCGCTTGCCGGCACCAACTGGATACCGGGAAAGAACGGCTTCTAAGACAGACTTCCAAGATCACGTAAGCGAGGAACTATAATGGGGAACGATCTCGCCGCATTCGCCAAGGAGAACGGCGTCAAATATTTCATGATCTCCTACACCGACCTGTTCGGCGGGCAGCGCGCCAAGCTGGTGCCGGCGCAGGCGATCGCCGACATGCAGAAGGACGGTGCCGGATTCGCCGGTTTCGCGACGTGGCTCGACCTGACGCCGGCGCATCCCGACATGCTGGCTGTGCCGGATCCGGATTCGGTGATTCAACTGCCATGGAAGCGCGAGGTCGCCTGGGTTGCCGCTAACTGCATCATGGACGACAAGTCGGTCGAGCAGGCGCCGCGCAACACGCTGAAGCGGCTGATCACCGAGGCCGCCCGAGACGGCATGCATGTCAAGACCGGCATCGAGGCCGAGTTCTTCCTGATCTCGCCGGACGGCAGCGCCATCTCCGACCAGTACGACACTGCGTCCAAGCCCTGCTATGACCAGCAGGCGGTGATGCGCCGCTACGACGTGATCGCCGAGATCTGCGACCACATGCTGGCGCTCGGCTGGGGCCCGTATCAGAACGACCATGAGGACGCCAACGGCCAGTTCGAGATGAACTGGGCCTTCGACGACGCGCTGGCAACCGCCGACAAGCACTCCTTCTTCAAGTTCATGGTCAAGTCTGTCGCGGAAAAGCACGGCCTGCGCGCGACTTTCATGCCCAAGCCCTTCCAGGGCCTGACCGGCAATGGTTGCCACGCCCATATCTCGGTGTGGGACGAGACCGGCAAGACCAATGTCTTCGCCGACAATTCGGAGGAGCTCGGGCTCTCCGCCAAGGGCAGGAACTTCCTCGGCGGCATCATGAAGCATGCCTCGGCGCTTGCCGCGATCACCAATCCGACGGTGAACTCCTACAAGCGCATCAACGCGCCACGCACGATTTCGGGCGCGACCTGGGCCCCGAACACGGTGACCTGGACCGGAAACAACCGCACCCATATGGTGCGCGTGCCCGGTCCCGGCCGCTTCGAGCTGCGCCTGCCCGACGGCGCGGCCAATCCCTACCTGCTGCAGGCCGTGATCGTCGCCGCCGGCCTCGACGGCATCCGCTCCAGGGCCGATCCCGGCAAGCGCTACGACATCGACATGTACCAGTTCGGCCATACCGTGACGGATGCGCCGAAACTGCCGCTCAACCTGCTCGATGCGTTGCGCGAATTCGACAACGACAAATCGCTCAAGGCGGCGCTGGGTGAGGAATTTTCGTCGGCATATCTAAAGCTGAAGCAGCAGGAATGGAATTCCTATGCTTCGCACTTCACGCAGTGGGAGCGCGACCACACGCTGGATATCTAGAAGCATCGGACCGAAAAGTGTGAAGCGGTCTTCGGGCAAATCCGATGCGTCAAGAAAGGTCCGATGTGAGGCGAGCGGCCTTGGAATGATTTTATGAAATGCTCGATCTTCTCGCTCGCCCGCGCCGCCCTCTCCGGCCACAAGAACTGGAAGCCCACCTGGCGGGACGCCGCGCCCAAGGATCGCTACGACGTGGTCATCATCGGCGGCGGCGGTCATGGGCTGGCGACGGCCTGGTTCCTCGCCAGCGAGTTCGGCATCCGCAACGTCGCTGTGCTGGAGAAGGGCTGGATCGGCTCCGGCAATGCCGGCCGCAACACCACCATCATCCGCTCCAATTACGGCCTGCCCGGCAACACCGGTTTCTACGAGCTTTCTATGAAGCTGTGGGAGCGGATGGAGCAGGACCTCAACTACAACGCGATGGTCAGCCAGCGCGGCGTGATCAACCTCTATCACTCCGACGCCCAGCGCGACGCCTTTGCCCGGCGCGGCAACACCATGCGCATCAACGGCATCGACGCGGAGCTGCTAGACCAGGCGGCGCTCCGCAAGATGATGCCGTTCCTCAATTTCGAGAATGCACGCTTTCCGATCCAGGGCGGGCTGCTGCAGCGGCGCGGCGGCACGGCGCGCCACGACGCCGTGGTCTGGGGCTATGCGCATGCTGCGAGCGAGCTCGGCGTCGACATCATCCAGAACTGCGAGGTCACCGGCTTCGTGCGCGACGTCAACGGCAAAGTGACCGGCGTCGAGACCTCGCGCGGCCGGATCGGCGCCGGCAAGGTCGGCATGGCGGTTGCCGGCTCTTCGTCTCGCGTCGCGGCAATGGCCGGGTTGCGCCTGCCGATCGAAAGCCATGTGCTGCAGGCCTTCGTCTCCGAAGCGATCAAGCCGCTCTTGCCCAACGTCATGACCTTCGGCGCCGGGCACTTCTACGTCAGCCAGTCCGACAAGGGCGGGCTGGTCTTCGGCGGCGACATCGACGGCTACAATTCCTACGCCCAGCGCGGCAATCTGCCGGTCGTCGAGGATGTCTGCGAAGGCGGCATGGCGCTGATCCCGATGATCGGCCGCATACGGCTGCTGCGCCAGTGGGGCGGCATCATGGATATGTCGATGGACGGCTCGCCGATCATCGACAAGAGCCCGATCGACGGCCTCTATCTCAACGCCGGCTGGTGCTATGGCGGCTTCAAGGCGACGCCCGGCTCAGGCCTGGTCTTTGCCCATCTCATCGCGCGCGACGTACCGCACAAGGAAGCCGCCAGCTTCCGCCTCGACCGGTTCCAGCGCGGCGCCATGATCGACGAAAAGGGCCAGGGCGCCCCACCGAACCTGCACTGAAGGCCCTGTCATGCGGATAGTCTGTCCCTTCTGCGGCGAACGCGAACTCGGCGAGTTCACCTATCTCGGCGACGCCAAGCCGGAACGGCCGGCGGCCGGTGCCGGCGAGGACGCCGTCTACGACTATGTCTACCTGCGCGACAACATCGCCGGCGTGATGAGCGAGCACTGGTACCATGGCGGCGGCTGCCGGGCCTGGCTGAAGGTCACCCGCAACACGCTGACGCATGAGATTTCGGCCGTAGCGCCGGCAGCGGGCGCTGGGGCTAGGCAGGTTGCGAAATGAGTTCTCCTGTCGAAGTCAGTGCTGCGGCGAAGATCGCCAGCTCCCTACCTCCCCCTTGTGGGGAGGTCGGACCGCAGGTCCGGGTGGGGGTCGGCGCCGTCCCCCCGCCCCGCTGTTTCGCAGCGACCCTCTCCACAAGGGGGAGGGTAAGGGGCGGCGCAAACGTCTCCCATGAAGTCGAACCAATCGAAGGCCGGGCATCGTGATTTCCAGCCAATCCAATCGCCTCCCGTCCGGCGGCCTCATCGATCGCTCGGACGCGCTCAGCTTCCGCTTCGACGGCAAGACTCTCTTCGGCTTCAAGGGCGATACGCTGGCTTCCGCGCTGGTCGCCAACGGCGTCAAGCTGGTCGGCCGCTCGTTCAAATATCACCGCCCGCGCGGCATCCTGACCGCAGGTTCGGAAGAGCCCAACGCGCTGGTCGAGCTGCGCAGCGGCGCCAGGCGTGAGCCGAACACCAAGGCGACGACGGCAGAGCTTTATGATGGCCTGGAAGCCGCCAGCCAGAACCGCTGGCCGTCGCTCCGTTTCGACGTCATGTCGGTCAACCAGCTCTTCGCGCCGATCTTCGTCGCCGGCTTCTACTACAAGACCTTCATGTGGCCGGCAAAATTCTGGGAAGCGATCTACGAGCCGGCGATCCGGCGCGCCGCCGGCCTCGGCCGTGCCGCCGGCGTTTCCGATCCGGATCACTATGACAAGGCCTGGGCGCATTGCGACGTGGTGATCGCCGGCTCGGGTCCGGCGGGCCTGGCGGCGGCTCTCGCTGCCGGTCGCAGCGGCGCGCGCGTCATCCTGTGCGAGGAAGATTTTGTCCTCGGCGGCCGCCTGCTGGCCGATGGTGGCACGATCGATGGATTGCCGGCCTCGGAGTGGATTGCGCGCACGCTGAGCGAGCTCGCGGCGATGCCGGATGTCCGCATAATGGCGCGCACCACGCTGTTCGGCGTCTATGACGGCGGCACCTATGGCGCGGTCGAACGCGTCAACGACCATCTGCCGGTGCCGCCCGAGCATCAGGTGCGTCAGCGGCTGTGGCGCATCGTCGCCAAGCGCTGCGTGGTCGCTGCCGGCGCGATCGAACGTCCCATCGTCTTTGCCGGCAACGACACGCCGGGCGTGATGATGGCGTCCGCCATGCGCAGCTACATCGCCCGCTACGCGGCGACGCCGGCGCGGCGCATCGCGCTCTTCACCAACAATGAGGATGGCTGGCGCACGGTGGAGACGGCGATCGCCGCCGCACTGCAGGTCGCCGCCGTGATCGATGCGCGGCCCGAGATCTCGCCGGCGCATCGCTCGCTTGCCTCCAAGGGCGGCTTCCCAGTGCTGCACGGCTCCGTCTCCGCCGTCGACGGCGGCAAGGACGGCGTGCGCAAGATGTCCATTTCGCTGACCGGCGGCGCGCGCGCCGAAGTCGAAGCCGACGGGCTCGCGATTTCCGGCGGCTGGAACCCGGCCGTCGGCCTCACCTCCTACCATCGCGGCCGGCCGAAATGGCGCGACGACATCGCCGCCTTCGTGCCGGACGGCGCGCCGCCCGGCATGGCCGCGGCAGGCGCCGCCAACGGCGCCTTCGGCCTGGGCACCTGCCTGCGCGAGGGTTTTGAGACCGGCGCCGCCGCAGCGCGCGATGCCGGACGAAGCGGCAATGTCGGGTCCATGCCCGTCGCCGACGACGAGGCCTTTTCGCTGACGCCGCTTTGGCATGTCGCCGGCAAGGGCAAGGCCTTTGTCGACCAACAGCACGACGTCACCGCGTCCGACGTCGAGCTGGCCCAGCGCGAAGGCTTTGAATCGGTCGAGCATCTGAAGCGTTACACCACGCTCGGCATGGCGACCGACCAGGGCAAGACATCCAACGTCACCGGCCTCGCCATCATGGCGGCGGTAAGCGGCAAATCCATTCCCGAGACCGGCACGACGATCTACCGGCCGCCTTACGCGCCGGTCGCCATAGGCGCATTCGCCGGCCACCATCGCGACGAGAATTTCCATGCGACGCGGCTGACACCCTCGCACCACTGGGCCGCTGAACAGGGCGCCGTGTTCGTCGACACCGGCCTTCGGAAGCGCGCGCAGTGGTATCCGCGCGCCGGCGAGAAGGACTGGCTGGAATCGGTGACCCGCGAGGTCAAGGCGGTGCGCGGCGGCGTCGGCTTCTGCGATGTCTCGACGCTCGGCAAGATCGACGTGCATGGCGCCGACGCGGGCATCTTCCTGGACCGCGTCTACATCAACGCCTTCTCCAGCCTCGCTGTCGGCAAGGCGCGCTACGGGCTGATGCTGCGCGAGGTGGTGCCGTCGTCATAGACGATGCCGTCCTCGCGCAGCATCAGCCCGTAGCGCGCCTTGCCGACAGCGAGGCTGGCCGAGGACCATTATTTCCTCACCACCACCACCGCCAAGGCGGGGCTGGTGATGCAGCACCTCGAATTCTGCCGCCAGGTGCTGTTCCCCGAACTCGACGTGCAGCTAACTTCCGTTTCGGATCAGTGGGCGCAGTTCTCCATCGCCGGGCCGAGCGCGCGGGAGTTGCTGAAACAGATCGTTGATGAATCCGAGGACCTGTCGAACGAAGGTTTTCCGTTCATGGGCGCCCGCGAAGTGGCGTTGCGCGGCGGCATCAAGGCGCGGCTGTTCCGCATCTCCTTCTCCGGCGAGATGGCGTTCGAGATATCGGTGCCGGCGCGCTACGGCGAGGCGCTGGCGCGCAACCTGATGATCGCCGGCAAGCCTTTCGGCGTGACACCCTACGGCACCGAGGCACTCGGCGTGATGCGCATCGAAAAGGGGCATGTCGCAGGGCCGGAGCTCAACGGCACCACCACGGCCGCCGACCTCGGCCTCGGCAAGATGATGTCGACCAAGAAGGATTTTGTCGGCCGCGTCATGGCCGGCCGCGAGGCGCTGGTCGCGCCGGACCGGCAGGTGGTCGTCGGCATCAAGCCGACCGACAAGGCGCGCCGCCTGCGCTTCGGCGCGCATATCATTCCGAAGGGCGAGACCCCCGGACCCGACAACGATCAGGGCTATGTCACCTCGGTCTGCTTCTCGCCAATGCTTGATCAATGGATCGGGCTCGGGCTCGTCGAGCGCGGCCGCGAGCGCATCGGCGAGATCGTGCGCGCGCACGATCCGCTGCGCGGCGAGGACTACGATGTCGAGCTCTGCAATTCCGTCTTCTACGATCCGGATGGGGGGCGCCAGCGTGGCTGAGTTTTCCTGGATGTCCGCAGCCCGCTCGACCGCGCGCTTGTCGCCAGCTCTTATGGCGCGCAGGGCGAAGCCGGCGTGTCGCTGACCGAGATCCGCGATTTCGGCCTCGTGCAGGTGATGGCGCGGCGCGGCAGGACGGGCGAGATGACTAAGGCCGCGAAGGCCCACTTCGGCGTCGCGGCTCCGGAAACGCCAAGGGCGGTCGACGCGGCCCACGCAACATTGATCTGGTCCGGACCGGATCAGTTCCTCGTGCTGTCGAAAGGCGGGAAGCACACGATGGAGATGCTTGCCCCGGTCTTTGCCGGATCGGCCTCCCTTTCCGACCAATCGCACGCGCGGGCACTGATCAGCATTTCAGGCGAGAAGGCGCGCGCGCTGCTCGCCAAGCTGTCTTCGATTGATTTGCATCCTGCCGCGTTCCCGGTCGGCGCGGCGGCGGCAACGTCGGTGGATCACACCAGCGTCACGCTCTGGCGCGGCAAGGACCGGGACGACGGCCAGGCCGTGTTCAACCTGCTGATCTTCGCAACCTTTGCCGAGAGCCTCTGGCACACCATGCTTGATGCGGCCGCTGAATACGGCGTCGCGATCGCCCATTCCCAAGACCTCGGCTGACGGCCAGCCAGCCGGCTTTCACGCGCCGCTACCCCCTAAATACAGATCATCCGCCACCGGCTTTCGCCGATGGCGGATGATCCGAGGTTGCCACCTGTCTCCTCATTTCAGCATGATCTTTTCCGAAAACCGCTACGCACTTTTCGGGATCATGCTCTATTCCGCAGCGAGCGCCAGTTGCGGTCTTTCGATGCCTTCGATCTGTTCCGGCTCGGGGGCCTGCTCGTCGGTCTTGGCCTTCTTTGGCTCGCGGCCGAAGAACAGGGCGTAGCCGGCCGGCAGCACTAGGATGGTCAGCACGGTCGCGACCAGGATGCCGCCCATCATGGCGTAGGCGAGCGGTCCCCAGAAGACGGCGCGCGAGATCGGGATCAGCGCCAGCACGGCAGTCAGCGCCGTCAGCATGATCGGCCGGAAGCGGCGCACGGCGGCGCCGACGATCGCTTCCGATCGCTCCATGCCGGCCGCGATGTCCTGATCGATCTGATCGACCAGGATGATCGAGTTTCGCATGATGATGCCGAGCAGCGCGATGACGCCGAGGATGGCGACAAAGCCGAACGGCGCGCCGCTGATCAGAAGCGCCGCGGCGGCGCCGATGATGCCCAGCGGACCGGTGGCCAGCACCAGCATAGACTTGCCGAAATGCTGGAGCTGGACCATCAGCAATATGACGATGATGGCGAGCATGATCGGCGCCTTGGCCGCGATCGAGGCCTGGCTTTCAGCCGAGTCCTCCGCGCCGCCCTGGATCTCGATCTTGTAACCGGGCGCGAGGCCGGCGCGCAGATCCTTCATGTCGTTGTACATCTTGGTGACGACGTCGTTCGACTGCACGCCATCCGGCAGCGTGCCGCGCACGGTGATCGTCGGCAGGCGGTCGCGCCGCCACTCGATGCCCTGCTCCATGACGGGCACGACCTTGGCCACCTGCGACAGCGGCACCGAGCCGCCGAAGTCGGTCGGGATGTAGACCGAGTCGACCGAGGACAGCAGCTTGCGGGTCGCCTCCGGCTCGCGGGCAACGATCGAGACCGTCTCCTCGCCGTCGCGGAAATCATCGAGCGGCGCGCCGGACATGGTGGCCTGCAGCATCTGGCGGATGCGCTGCGAGGTGACGCCGAGCGCACGGGCGCGATCCTGGTCGATCACCAGCTTCATCGCCGGCACCGGCTCCAGCCAGTCGTCATGCACCGCGCCGAGCAGCGGGTTCGCCTGGAACCTCGCCTTCACCTCGTCGGCGATGCGACGCACCTCCTGGCGGTCCGGACCCATGATGCGCATCTGCACCGGCCAGCCGGTCGGCGGACCGAGGAACAGCCGGTCGACCTTGCCGCGGATCGAGGGGAAGTCCTTGGCAAGGATGCCGCGCAGCTTGACGATCAGCCGCTCGCGCGCCGGCTCGTCCTTGGCCATCACCAGGAGCTGGGCGAAGTTCGGGTTCCTGAGCTGCTGGTCGAGCGGCAGGAAGAAGCGCGGCGCGCCCTCGCCGATATAAGTGGCGATGAAGCGCTTGTCAGGATCGTCCATCATCCTGGCTTCCAGCGCCTTGGCCTGGTTCTCGACCTCCTTGATCGAGGTGCCTTCCGGCAGCCAGAGATCGACCAGGATCTCCGGACGCGAGGACTGCGGGAAGAAGTTCTGCGGAATGAACTGGAAGGCCCAGAGACTGGTACCGAAGGTGACCAGCGTCATCACCAGGACGATGATGCGATGGCGCACGGCCCAGGTGACCGTCGAGCGCAGGCGCCGATAGAAGCGCGTGTCGAAGACATCATGATGGGTGCCGGCGTGCTTGCGTTGCTTCAGGATCATATAGCCCAGCCACGGCGTGAAATAGACCGCGACGAACCAAGACACGACCAGCGCGATGCCGACGACGTAAAACAGCGTGCGCACATATTCGCCGGCGGTGGAGGCGGCAAAGCCGACCGGGATGAAGCCGGCGGTGGTGATCAGCGTGCCGGTGAGCATCGGGAAGGCGGTCGAGGTATAGGCGAAGCTTGCCGCCTCGATCTTGACCAGCCCCTCCTCGAGCTTTCGCTCCATCATCTCGACGACGATCATGGCGTCATCGACCAATAGGCCAAGCGCGATGATCAGCGCGCCGAGCGAGATGCGCTGCAGGTCGATGCCGATCTCGTACATGATGGCGAAGGTGGCGGCTAAAACCAGCGGGATGGCGATCGCGATCACCAGGCCGGAGCGCCAGCCGATCGACAAGAACGAGACCACGAGAACGATGAGCAGCGCTTCACCGAGCGCCTCCATGAACTCGTTGACGGCATCCTTGACCACCTCGGGCTGGTCGGAGATCTGGTCGACCGCAACGCCGTAGGGCAGGCCTTCCTCGAAGCGCTTGTAGGTTGCCTCGACATCCTTGCCCACGTCCCTGACGTTGAAGCCCTTGGCCATGACGACGCCGACCTGGACGCTGTCGTGGGCGTTGAAGCGGTATTTGCGCTGGTAGGGATCCTCGAGGCCGGAGGTGACCGTGGCGATATCGCCGAGACGCGTCACCTGGTTGCCGGCGCGGAGTCTCAGCTCACGGATGTCGGCGGCCCTGGTGACGTCGCCCTCGACCGAGATGCGCACGGAGCGCAGACCGGTATCGACCGAGCCCGCCGGATCGACGGCGTTCTGGCCTTTCACGGCGTTCTGCAGATCGATAATGGTCAGGCCGCGCTCGGCGAGCGCCTTGGACGAGACGTCGATGTAGATCTTCTCCGGCTGGTCGCCGATGATGACTGCCTTCTCGACGCCCGGCGTCGTCAAGAGCATGTCGCGCGCCTGGATGGCGAACTTCTTCAGCTCCGGATAGGTGAAGCCGTCGCCGCTGATCGAATGCAGCGTGATGAAGGTGTCGCCGAACTCGTCGTTGAAGTACGGCCCGAGCAGGCCCTGCGGCAGTTCGTTGGCAATGTCGCCGACCTTCTTGCGCACCTGGTAGAAGGCGTCCTTCACCTCCTCCGCATTGGTGTCGCCCTTGACCTGCAAGGTGATGATGGCGCTGCCGGCGCGGGTGTAGGAGCGCACGAAATCGAGATGCGGCGTTTCCTGCAGCTTGCGCTCGATCTTGTTGACGACCTGGTCCTCCATGTCCTGGATCGAGGCGCCGGGCCAGACCGCCTGCACCACCATGACGCGGAAGGTGAAGTCGGGGTCTTCCTTCTGGCCCATGCGCATCAGGCCGAGCGCGCCGGCCAGGATGATCAGGCCGAACAGGAAGCGGGCGATACTCGGATGTCCGATCGCCCAGCGCGAGAGGTTGAAGGGCCGCTTTTCGGTGCTGCTGTCGGTGGTCATGGCGCAGTCCAGTCCAATTGGCCGGCAAGGCACGCTTGCCATTACTCATGAATTGCTCGGTGGGCTTCCGGGCGGCGAGCACCTCAAGCGGAGAGAGACTCGCAATCGCGCTGGACGCGGCCATGGTGCGGGGGATACCAACAGCCGGCATCTCGTCGATCGGGCGCGTTCGCCGCCCGGAACCCATGCCCCTCCCCGGCTCGCGGCTCGCGCAGCGAGGCGGGAAAGGCGTTCGTTACGCCTCGCGCTAGCGCAGGCTACTGGTGGCGACGTCTTCCTCAGCCGAAGCGGACTGCTGGGCGACGTCGCCGGAAAGCTTGACCTTCAGGTTCTCGGTCATGAATTGCGTGCCGGCGGCTACCACCACGTCGCCCTGCTTCAGGCCATCGGCCACGGCGACACCGTCAGCGGTGAAGTTGGCGACCTTGATCGGGCGCGGATGGACCGTGTCGCTCGCGCGGTCGACCGTCCAGACGATCTGCTTGCCGTCCTTCTCGGCCATCGCGGTCAGCGGGATCGACACCAGCTCAGCCTTGCTGCCGACGGTCGCCTCGACGTTCGCGGTCATGCCGAGCAACACGCGCGGATCGTTGGGGAGCGAAACCCTGACCGCGAAGGTGCGCGACTGCGGATCGGCGCTGCCGGCAACCTCGCGGACCTTGCCGTCGAGCGTGAGCGCATCGTCCGACCAGAAGCCCGCCTTGACCTCCTTGCCCGGGCGGAAGCCGGCGATGTCCATTTCGGGCACCGCGATCAGCACTTCCTTCTCGCCATCGACGGCAACCGTCATCACCGGCGTGCCGGCGCCGACCACCTGGCCGATGTCGGCCGAGATGGCGGTGACGATGCCAGCCTTGCTGGCCTTGAGATCGGTGTAGTGGACCTGGTTCTGCGCCTGGGCCAGGGTCGAACGGGCGGCATCGCGCGTTGCCACCGCCTGATCGTAGGTCAGCGCCGCCTGATCGAGCTGCGACTTCGGCGCGAAGTTCTTGGCGTAAAGCTGCTCGGCGCGCTTCTTGGCAAGATCGACGGTCTCGACCTGGCGCTCGGCGGCATCGAGGCTCGCCTGGGCGCTCTTCACCGACAGCTCGTAGTCGGACGAGTCGACGCGGGCAAGCACGTCGCCCTCGTTCACATGCTGGCCGATGTCGACCAGACGCTCGGTGACCTTGCCGGCGATGCGGAAGCCGAGATTCATTTCGGTGCGGGCGCGCACCGAACCGGAATAATCGAGCTGACGTGTGGTCTCGGCCTTACCGATCTCGACGACCTTCACCGGACGGACGACTTCCTGGACGACCGCCGCCTTCTCCTGGGTGCAGCCGGCAAGCCCAAGTGCCGCGACGATGATGCCGACGACTGGGAGGCCAGCGGCAGGCAGCTTGCGGAGGATGGAATTGGACAAAGACACCTTAGCACTCCCGAACTGGAGATGAACGTCGACCGACACCCGGCGGGCGGCGGCTATTTCAAGGCTCTGATTGCGTAGTCGATGAGGTCGTCGGGCATCGCCCGGTTGGTCTTGGCAAGGCACTGCGCGACCATCTGCGGATGGCACAGGATGACGGTGGAGGCGCCGAAGCAGCGCGAGGCGATCACCGGATCCTGCTTCCTGAACTCACCGGCCTCGATGCCCTCGCGGATCACCTCGGCGAACAGGTCGTGGATGCGGTCGACATGCTTGTCGATAACACCCCAGTCGCGCTCCAGCGCGACGATGACCATCTCATGCACCTTCTGGTCATCGAGCATGACCTCGAGCGTCATCTTGTACTGGGCATGCACGTAGCGGCGCAGCCGCTCCTCGGCGCTGAGCGGCAGGCGCGAAATCTCGTAGGCCATCGCATAGCTGGCGCCGAGCATGCGGCCGCAGACGGCCTGGTGGATTTCGACCTTCGAGGCGAAGAAGCGGTAGATGTTGGCCGGCGACATGCCGAGCTCGCGGGCAATGTCGGCGACGTTAGTCTTGCCGTAGCCATAGTGCCTGAACAGACGCTCGGCGCAGTCGAGAATGCGCGTCACATTCTCCTGTCTGGCGGGGTCGGCCACGATGTTGGCAGCTTCGGACATTAGCTCTCTGTCAAATAACGAGTGACGAATTTCAATTTTCGTCACTCGTAAATCGAAAGGAGCGAAGAGTCAACGCGGAATCGATGTACGCGTACAAAATGGTGACAGATGGTGACAGTGAGGAGCGGCCGGCTACCACGAGCGTCGCCATCTGAGGGCCAAGCAAGGAGCGAAGCGAGGCGCAGACCTCAGGATGGATGACGTCGCGAGCCAGCGGAGGAAACTGGGG
>NZ_RZSC01001019.1:0-1705 GCF_003998155.1 Mesorhizobium sp. M1E.F.Ca.ET.063.01.1.1 | reverse complement strand
GTAGTGGCGGGTGACCGTGCCGTGCGCGGCTTCCGCTTCCACGGTCTTGCCGTCCGGCGTCATCAGCACGGAGGTCATCAGTCCGAGCGAGCCGAAACCTTGCGCCACCGTGTCCGACTGCACGTCGCCGTCATAGTTCTTGCAGGCCCAGATGTAGCCGCCCGACCATTTCAGGCTAGAGGCCACCATGTCGTCGATCAGCCGGTGCTCGTACCAGAGTTTCTTCGCCTTGAACTCGGCCTCGAACTCCTTCTCGTAGACTTCCTGGAAGATGTCCTTGAAGCGCCCGTCATAGGCCTTGAGGATGGTGTTCTTGGTCGAGAGGTAGACCGGATAGTTGCGCAGCAGGCCGTAGTTCAGCGAGGCGCGGGCGAATTCGCGGATCGACTCGTCGAGATTGTACATGGCCATGGCGACGCCGGAGGAGGGCGCGTCGTAAACGTCATGCTCGATCACTGTGCCGTCCTCGCCGACGAACTTGATCGTCAGCTTGCCCTTGCCGGGATAGCGGAAATCGGTGGCGCGGTACTGGTCGCCGAAGGCATGACGGCCGACGACGATCGGCTTGGTCCAGCCCGGCACCAGGCGCGGCACGTTCTTCATGATGATCGGCTCGCGGAAGATGGTGCCGCCGAGGATGTTGCGGATGGTGCCGTTCGGCGACTTCCACATCTTCTTCAGCTTGAATTCCTCGACGCGGGCCTCGTCGGGCGTGATCGTCGCGCATTTCACGCCGACGCCGTATTTCTTGATGGCGTTGGCCGAGTCGATCGTCACCTGGTCGTTGGTGGCGTCGCGGTGCTCGATGCCGAGGTCGTAATAGTCGAGCTTGATGTCGAGATAAGGGTGGATCAGCTTGTCCTTGATGAACTGCCAGATGATGCGGGTCATCTCGTCGCCGTCGAGCTCGACGACCGGGTTCGCCACCTTAATCTTCGCCATGGAAAGAATGCCTCGTTGCTGGAGGATATTAACGGCCTTGCCCGCATGGTTTCGGCCGGGGTTGCGGAGCGTATATCAAAGCCTTTTTGAGCGCGCAAACCGCGATCCCTACCACTATGGACGAGTGCCGCGCTTGTGAGTGCTTCATTTTCCGGGCCGGATATGGCAGGGGACGCCGAAACGCCGCAAACCCCGGTTACCGAAAGCCATGCCAACCGCAAAAGACCCCGCCAAGACCACCGGACCGGCGATCATCCTCGTCGAGCCGCAACTCGGCGAGAACATAGGCATGGTCGCCCGCGCCATGGCGAATTTCGGCCTTTCCGAGCTGCGCCTGGTCAATCCGCGCGACGGCTGGCCGAGCGAGAAGGCGCGGGCCGCCGCCAGCCGCGCCGACCATGTCATCGATGCAACGAAGGTGTTCGACGATCTGGCCTCGGCGGTCGCCGATCTCAACTTCGTCTTCGCCACCACGGCACGCGAGCGCGACGGCTTCAAACCGGTGCGCGGTCCCGTGGAAGCGGGCAGGGCGCTGAGAGCCCGCGTCGAGGCCGGGCTGCGCACCGGAATCCTGTTCGGCCGCGAGCGCTTCGGCCTCTATAATGACGAGGTCGGCCTTGCCGACGAGGTCGTCACTTTTCCTGTCGATCCAGGCTTTTCCTCGCTCAACATCGCGCAGGCGGTGCTTTTGATGTCCTATGAGTGGATGAAGTCCGGTCTTGCCGACGAGACCGCGACCAATTTCTCCGGACCGGAGCTGGTT
>NZ_RZSC01001018.1:0-1707 GCF_003998155.1 Mesorhizobium sp. M1E.F.Ca.ET.063.01.1.1 | reverse complement strand
ACAAAAAGACGGTGGTGGGCCTGGCGCGGCCGATGGTCGACAAGCGCGAATCCACCGCACTCGGCACCGAGGACGTGTTCGCCCGGGCCGTCACCCTGGTTCAATCGGTCGCTCGCGCGTTCGCCGCCGACCGGCTGCCACGCGAGGCAATCACCGAAACCCATGGTCTTGGTGAGCGAGGCCGGTTCACATCCGCCTATCTCGGCGCAGCACTGCCACGGCTGGGCCGGGAAGCGCTTCGGCGCGCACGCTTCCGCCATGCGCACTGGCGGGTAGGCTACCGCTTCACTGATGCACCGGGCGTCGCCGACACGGGCAAGCTCGGCACCGGCTGGTCGGTGCTGCCCGACCAGGGCGATCATTTCTATGCCGATCCTTTCCCCTTTTGGTGGCGTGATCAGCCCTTCGTCTTCGTGGAAGATTATCCGCACGCGACCGGCAAGGCGGTGATCTCCGTTGTTCCCTTCGATGCGGACGGCATTCCCGGTGCGCCGCGGGTCGTGCTGGAGGAAGCGCACCACCTTTCCTACCCGCAGGTGTTCGAGCGCGACGGCGTGATCTGGATGCTGCCGGAAGCGAGCGCCAGCGGCAAGCTCACGCTCTATCGCGCCTCGGGTTTCCCGGACGGTTGGATAGCCGAGGCCGTGCTGGTCGAAGGCGAGATTTCCGACGCCACCTTGTTCGAGCATGAAGGCATGCTCTGGCTGTTCGCCACGGATCGGGATGGCCACGGAAGCACTTCCGACACGCTGGTGGTTTTCTCCGCTCCCGCGCTCGCCGGCCCATGGCGGCCACATCCGGCGAACCCGATCCTGATCGACCATCGCATGGCTCGCCCAGGCGGAGCCTTCGTCCTCGACCGCGGGGGCAGCGTCCTCCTTCCGGTCCAGGACGGAACCCTGGGCTATGGCGGCGGGCTTGGCCTGTGCGAGCTGCTGCAACTCGACGAGCGGATGGTGCGGCTCTCGCCCCCCCGATCAATCGATGCGGCCGGCGATTGGCCCTATCCGAAGATCCACACGCTCAATCGGGCCGGCCGCCTGGAGGTGATCGACGGGATTGCGGCCGTGCGGAAGCGATCAGCCAAGAAGTAGCGCCTCGTAGCCGGCGCACATCCTGGCCGGCGAATATTTGTCCCGCAGCCGCCGCCCCGCCGCCGAAAGCCTGGCCTTGGATTCTGGCCGCGCGAACAGGTCGGCGAGCCCGCTGGCCATGCCGGCGGCGTTGGCTTCGACGAACAGCGCGGCGGGTGAGCCGTCCTCCGCCGTCAGCACCTCGCGCATGACGTCGAGGTTGCTGGCCACGATCGGCAGGCCTGAAATGGCCGCCTCGACGCAGGCGAGGCCAAAGGTCTCCGTCATCGACGGAAAGGCGTAGGCGTCGCCGGCCGCGAGGAATTCGAAGATGCGCGCCGGCGGAACCTCGCCGACGAGATGCAAGCGATTCGCCACGCCGTGGCTTTCGGCAAAGGCAACGAGCGCCTCGCGCTCCGGCCCGGCGCCGGCGAGCGCGACGTGCACCTCGGGCAGTTGGTCGAGCGCCCCGACAAGGGCGATCTGGTTCTTCGTCCGTGTCAGCCGGCCCGATGAGACGGCCAGCCACACGCCCTGCGGCAGGCCGAAGGCGGCACGCGCGGCCGCCTTGTCGAATTCCCCGCCCGGCACGGGAACGCCGTGGTCAATGCGGTGGAGACGCTGCCGATAGGAT
>NZ_RZSC01001017.1:0-1719 GCF_003998155.1 Mesorhizobium sp. M1E.F.Ca.ET.063.01.1.1 | reverse complement strand
CTTCGATGTCGGCGGCGCTGTAGCCCTCGCTGATCAAGGGCAAGGACACCACCCCAGCCAAGGCCGAATTCCATTTCCCCGGCGGCCTGAAGGATTATCTCAAGGCCACGCTCGGCGACGAGTTCCAGGTCACGCGCGAGGTCTTCGCGGGAAAAAGCGACAAGCAAGGCGGCCACGGCTCGCTGGAATGGGCGGTGACCTGGTTCGGCGGTGACGGCTTCCTCAACTCCTACTGCAACACGATTCCCACCGGCGAAGGCGGTACGCACGAGGCCGGCCTCCGCAACGTGCTGACGCGCGGTCTTCGCGCCTATGCCGACCTGATCGGCAACAAGCGCGCCTCGATCATCACCACCGAAGACGTCATGATCTCGGCCGCCGGCATGCTGTCGGTATTCATCCGCGAGCCGGAATTCGTCGGCCAGACCAAGGACAGGCTGGCGACGATCGAGGCGATGCGCATCGTCGAGACCGCCATCCGCGACCCGTTCGATCATTGGCTGGCCGACAACCCGCAGGAAGCCTCGAAGCTTCTCGAATGGGTGATCGCGCGCGCCGACGAGCGGGTGCGCCGGCGCCAGGAAAAGGAAGTCTCGCGCAAGAGCGCGGTGCGCAAGCTGCGGCTGCCCGGCAAGCTCGCCGACTGTACGCAGAACGCCGCCGCCGGCGCCGAGCTCTTCATCGTCGAAGGCGACTCGGCCGGCGGCTCGGCCAAGCAGGCGCGCGATCGTGCCAGCCAGGCGGTGCTGCCGCTGCGCGGCAAGATCCTCAACGTCGCCAGCGCCGGCAACGACAAGCTTGCGGCCAACCAGCAGATCTCCGACCTGATCCAGGCGCTCGGCTGCGGCACGCGCACGAAATACCGCGACGAGGACCTGCGCTACGACCGCGTGATCATCATGACAGACGCCGATGTCGACGGCGCGCATATCGCCTCGCTGCTGATCACCTTCTTCTACCAGGAGATGCCGAACCTCGTCCGCGGCGGCCATCTCTATATGGCCGTGCCGCCGCTCTATTCGATCCGGCAGGGCGGCAAGGTGGCCTATGCCCGCGACGACGCGCACAAGGACGAGCTGCTGCGCACCGAATTCACCGGGCGCGGCAAGGTCGAGATCGGCCGCTTCAAAGGGCTTGGCGAGATGATGGCCTCGCAGCTCAAGGAGACCACGATGGATCCGAGGAAGCGCACGCTGCTCAGGGTCGACGTGAGCGAAGCCGAGGCGGCGACCAAGGATACCGTCGACGCGCTGATGGGCACCAAGCCTGAAGCGCGCTTCCGCTTCATCCAGGAACGCGCCGAGTTCGCCGAAGCCGACGTGCTGGATATCTGAACGCGGACTGGTCCATAACAGGCTCCGATACGGAGACTTTGATGTGGCCTGGACGCGGCTGAAAGAGTTTGTCGAGATACCGCTGAACGGCCTGACCCAGCCGACGCGCTCGGACTGGATTTTTGCCCTGCGCACGGTTTCGGCCGGGCTGATCGCGCTGCTTGCCGCCTACGCCCTCAACCTCGATCATCCGCAATGGGCGATGATGACGGTCTTCATCGTCGCCCAGCCGGTCGCCGGCATGGTGCTGGCCAAGGGCTTCTACCGGCTGCTCGGAACGCTGGCCGGCGGCCTGGCCGCAATCGGCATCACATCGCTGTTCGGCACCAATCCCTGGGTGCTGGTGACGGCGCTGGCGGTGTGGATCGGCATCTGCACGCTCGTC
>NZ_RZSC01001016.1:0-1723 GCF_003998155.1 Mesorhizobium sp. M1E.F.Ca.ET.063.01.1.1 | reverse complement strand
CGATGTCTTCGCACACCTGTTCGCGATGTCCCCGGTCCAAACAAAGGGGAGAAGGAGAGGTGCCGCTACCTTCCTTCGCGATACCACATCGAGCCGATCGCCAGCAGCAGCAGGCCGAGACCGAGGAAGCCGCCGAACAGCGGCACGCGCGAGACGGCCTTCAGCGTGCTGTCGTCGGTGGTGCGAAGGCCGATCCAGTCATCGCCCGACGCCGCGCCCGAGGAGCGGACCGGCACGATGGAAGGCAGGGCCACGCCGCCGGAAAGGTTGCCGAGCATGGACGACGGCGCCAGCCTGCGCACGCTGCCTCCGGTCGCCTCAGCCGATGCTTTCAACTTGTCTTCCGTAGAGACGACGTCGGAGAATTCCGGCGCGTTGATCGGACCAACATGGGCAAGAGCGGTGAGATCGCCATTGCCCACCTGATAGAGGCCGATCTCGCTGGTCTGCAGGCTGCCCGTGAAAATGCCGGGCTCGGACTTCTGCAGCCTGACCGTCATCGCCTTGCCGGAAGGCGTGATCACCTGGGCGGGACCAGGATCGTCGCTCATCGTCTGGCGGCGGATCTCCAGCACCATGCCGCGACCATCGGCGGTCAGCCGTTCCTCTTCCAGTTCGGGCTCCTTCATCAGCCAATGGGCGATGCGGCGATAGAGCTGCACATGCGGCCCGCCGCCTTCGAAGCCCCGCGCCCACAACCAGCCCTGGTCGGAAAGCAGCATGCCGACCCGGCCTTCGCCCTTGCGGTCGAGCACAAGCAGCGGGCGGTCTTCGGCCCCTTTCATCACCACCTCGCCCTCGGGATTCTTGACGCCGATGGTGCGGAACCAGCGGCTCCAGCGCGGCGGCTCGGTGGCCGAGCCGTCGAGCCCGCGCGTGACGGGGTGACGCTGGCCGAGATCGGTGAGACGCGGATAGAAGGCCTTGTCGACGACCTCGCCGCTGGGCATCGCCGGCAGGGCCGACATCAGCGGCGTGCGGGCAATCGAGCTCTCTCCGGCATATTCGGGGCCGGCGGCGATCAGCAACGCGCCGCCTTTTTCGACATATTCGGAGATGTAGTCGTAATAGAGGATCGGCAGCACGTCGCGGTGCTGATAGCGGTCGAAGATGATCAGATCGAAATCCTTGATCTTCTCGACGAACAGTTCGCGCGTCGGAAAGGCGATCAGCGACAGTTCGTTGATCGGCGTGCCGTCCTGTTTTTCCGGCGGACGCAGAATCGTGAAATGGACAAGGTCGACCGACGCGTCGGATTTCAACAGATTGCGCCATGTGCGCTCGCCGGCATGCGGCTCGCCGGAGACCAGGAGCACGCGCAGGTTCTCGCGAATGCCGTCGACGAGCGCGATGGCGCGGTTGTTGGCGTCGGTCAGTTCGCCCGGCTCATGGTCGATGCCGAGCTGGACGATGTTGCGGCCGGCATTGGGGATGGTGACCTCAAGCTTCATCGGCTGGCCGATGGTCGCATGCTCGACCGAAACCTGCTCGCCATTGACCGAAACCCGCACATCGACGGGGCCGGTCTGGCCGTCGCTCGCGATGACGCGGTAGCTCATGTCGAGCGGCTTGCCGACGAGGCCGAAGCGCGGCGCGTTCTCGAAGCGGATGCGGCGGTCCTTCTCATGCTCGTTGCCGGTGATCAGCGCATGCAGCGGCGCGTTGAAGTCCGGAGCGCCGGCCGGCGCGTCATGCACCTCGCCGTCGGTGATCATGACCGCGC
>NZ_RZSC01001015.1:0-1731 GCF_003998155.1 Mesorhizobium sp. M1E.F.Ca.ET.063.01.1.1 | reverse complement strand
CGCTAGACGATGACCATGCGCTACTCGGCGTTTTCGATTTTCCGCAACGGCCTGTCCGGCCAGAAGAACTGGCAGCGCGCCTGGCGCGCCGCCGAGCCGAAAGGCGCCTATGACGTGATCATCGTCGGCGGCGGCGGGCATGGCCTCGCCACGGCATTCTACCTGGCCGAGAACCACGGCGTCCGCAATGTCGCGGTGCTGGAGAAAGGCTATGTCGGCGGCGGCAATGTCGGCCGCAACACCACCGTCATCCGCTCCAACTACCTGCTCGACGGCAACACCCAGTTCTATGAATTCTCGGTCAAGCTGTGGGAAGGCCTGTCGCAGGCGCTGAACTTCAACGTGATGTTCTCGCAGCGCGGCCAGATTGTCACCGCTCATTCGGCGGATCAGCTCGACACGTTCAGCCATCGCGCCAACATCATGCGGCTGAACGGCATCGACGCCGACATCCTCGACCGCGACGAGGTGCGGCGGCTCGTGCCCTATCTCGATTTCTCCGACACGGCGCGATTTCCGATCCATGGCGCGATCCTCCAGGGCCGCGCCGGCACCGCCCGCCACGATGCCGTCGCCTGGGGTTATGCGCGCGCCGCCGACGGTCACGGCGTCGATATCATTCAGAACTGCGAGGTGACCGGCTTTGTCCGCGACGGCGACAGGATCGTCGGCGTGGAGACGAGCAAGGGCCGGATCGGCGCCGGCAAGGTCGGCCTCGCGGTCGCCGGCCATACGTCGGTGCTCGGCCAGAAGGCTGGGCTCGAACTGCCGATCGAAAGCCACGTGCTGCAGGCCTTCGTCACCGAGCCGCTGAAGCCGCTGGTCGACCATGTCGTGGCCTATGGCGCCGATCATTTCTATGTCAGCCAGTCCGACAAGGGCGGGCTGGTCTTCGGGGGCAATCTCGACGGCTACAATTCCTATGCCCAGCGCGGCAACCTCGGCGTCGTGCGCGAGGTGGCGGAAGCGGCAATCGCGCTGATGCCCTGCATCTCGCGCGTCCGGCTGCTGCGACATTGGGGCGGCGTCATGGATATGACGCCCGACGCGAGTCCGATCATCTGCCCGACGCCGATCGACGGGCTCTATCTCAATGGCGGCTGGTGCTATGGCGGCTTCAAGGCGACGCCCGCCTCGGGCTGGTGCTTCGCGCACACCCTTGCGACCGGCAAGCCGCATCCCTTGATCGCCGCCTATGGCCTCGACCGTTTCCGCACCGGCCGCACGCTCGACGAGGCCGGCGTCGGTCCCTCGGCCTGGCTGCAATAGAGAAGAAGACAAATGCTTCGCATCGAATGCCCGTGCTGCGGCCCGCGCGACCATGACGAGTTCCGCTATGGCGGCGACGCTTCCGTGGCGCGTCCAGCCCATGACGACCCCGATCCGGAGGCCTGGTACCGCTATGTCTATGTGCGGGACAATCCGGCCGGACCGCACCGCGAGTTCTGGCAGCACGTGTCCGGCTGCCGACAATGGCTGGTCGTCGAGCGCGACACCAGAAACCACGTCATCCAATCGGTCGGCTTCGCCAGGAAAATGCCCGCATGAACAGGATCGGAAATCGCCTCGCGGCCGGCGGGCGCATCGACCGCGCGCAGCCGCTGGGCTTCGTTTTCGATGGTCGAAGCCTGGCCGGATATCAGGGCGACACGCTCGCTTCCGCGCTTCTCGCCAACGGCATCATGCTGACCGGCCGCAGCTTCAAATATCACCGGCCGCGCGGCATCTTTT
>NZ_RZSC01001014.1:0-1732 GCF_003998155.1 Mesorhizobium sp. M1E.F.Ca.ET.063.01.1.1 | reverse complement strand
TGGTTTAAGCGCACATCGCGATTCCGTTCAAGACGAAGCGCGCGACCCGATGGGTCGACCTTCCGGCCTTGCGACAGGCAGAGTTCCGGCGGATCCTGATGTCGCGAAAAGCAGGACTTGCGGGCGATCTTTTTCCGGTTGACCGGCCGATGTACTCTCCCTATGTTCCGCGCAATTTCGAGGGCGGCGTTTCCAGCCCACGGGAGCGCGTAGCTCAGCCGGTAGAGCAACTGACTTTTAATCAGTAGGTCATGGGTTCGAATCCCATCGCGCTCACCAAGAACATTGCTAAATCAGCTACATACGGCAGGTTGGGGACCCTTCTGCTGGTTTCTTTAAAGCTCTGTCCGCAGAATGTCCGTGAATGCGACGGCGACGCGATATTGAAGGCCAAAACGCCTCCCTTGATCGTCCCGCGCAGCATCGCCGCTCCGAAAGCAGGGCCTCGCTTATCGAGCTAGACGGTCGACCAAAAGCCCCTGCCAGTACAGGAGGGCGTCGGCGAACTGATAGTGGCGCAGCGCGCCGGGATGGCTGCTCTCTGCGCTTGCGTGCCGCTGCGCTGAGCGTCCTTCGTTCGCATGGCGGTGCCGGTCGCGAACGCTGGTAAAATGCATTCAGCCGGTGCCAGGTCTCGCCCCCGAGCCCCCACCGGTCAGGCCCGGCGTTCGCTGGCCTACCCCGTCAGCCTGCCGGGCCGCCCGGCTCAAGCACAGGCTTTCAGCCTTTGCGCTTGTCCGGCGTCATCGCATGGTTGGTGAACTGCAGGTTTCGGTCGTCGCGGCCAGCGTCCCGACACTCATGGCAAAAGAGGACCTTGATCAGGCTCCAGAGCATCGCGCCATGGTCTGGCCCGAGCCGCTTCACCAGTTCGGCAACGTCGAGCGTCGCCTTTCGCTTGCAGGTCAGACAGTCGACCGACAGACCCGTGCCGGCTTCGAGCTTCTTGCCGAGCGTGTCTTCAGTGAAGGGAAACTTCATTGTCATTGGCGATCCTCGTTGAGGGGGTCGCCGCACTGGTGAGGATTATATTCCTGATCGCTCGCCAGATGACAAGTGCTTTGAGGCTCGCGCCTAAGGGCTGGGTCTACCGGTACCCGGCCTGTCGGGGGAGTCGGGGTGACTGGGGCGTACAGGCCGGGCCCCTTACCCCGGTGTGGGCGGGGCAGACCCGCATTATGCGCTAGCTTTGAGCGCCCGGCATTAATAATTTTAGGCTTAGCTAATTCAAAGCTCGCCACCGGGAGGACGCTGGTGACGGGCTTTGATTTGCCATGACGAGGCCGCCACCGGGAAGGTCGACGTCATCAAGTATAATCGAATGTCGACATTTTTTCTGCGACCTTAAACAGCGGTGGCAACTGCCAGTCGCTCTACCAAACAGGAATGCTCTCCTATGCCCACCCGAGGACGCAACCAGACAGGAGTCTGGATCGCCATCCGTCACTGATCGCCCAAACAGCCGAGCCAACTGTCACTTGGTAGCCGGCTTGTGTGGTTAGCGTCTAGGCACGGATGGTGCCACTTCCTACCACCCCAAGTGGATTATCTGGGAAAGATCGGCGATGTCGCCATAGATCATCGAACCTTTGACGAGAGAACACCTGCCATCCAGGACCTCGAAGAGCGGACTTGACGCCGTGCAAACCGGTGGAATCTTGCGGCCCCCGGCTTCGGCATAGCCGACGCTGATCGCGAGGATCGCGATAGCAATGAGAGTGGTCTTGCTCAT
>NZ_RZSC01001013.1:0-1736 GCF_003998155.1 Mesorhizobium sp. M1E.F.Ca.ET.063.01.1.1 | reverse complement strand
GGATGACGATGTCGCCGGTGAGCTGGCGGAACTCTTCCGGCAGATGGGCATAGGCCTCCAGCGCCAGAAGCTCCATTTCCTCCATCGATGGCGAGAGCTGATCGTGCCAGGTGCGGGTCTTGTAGATGCGGGCCATAAGGTTTTCCTTTGATCCCGGCATATAGGCTTTCGCGCCGATTGAGGCAAATGAGCCGGCAGGCAGGCTACTTGGAGGGCAAAGGGCAAAGGAATAAATTCCTTGTGACTCCGCTTGACTCTTTCAAGGCCCTCTGGAATCTATAAGAACATAACAGGAACAATTGCTGCCGGAAGTGAACGTCATGGCGATGAGCGCCGTGGCGCGGGACACTGTTTTTGCCCTGCGCCGCCAGATCGCGAAGATCGAGGGAACGCTGCCCGAGCGCCTGGAAGCGCCGGCGCGGAGCGCATCCATCGATGCCGCCGGATTGGACATCACCCCCGGGACCAACATCATCCGGCGCGGCCTCGCCGTGGCGCCGCAGGATGCCTTCCTGCACACCGGCATCGAACGCCTCGACACAGCCCTCGGCGGCGGCCTGCCCAAGGCGGCGCTCAGCGAAATCCATGGGTTGGAGACCCGCGATGCCGGCGCCGTCGCCGGCTTTGCGCTGTCGCTCGCCAGCCTGATCCTCAGAGAAAAGCAGGGCCTGCCGATCCTCTGGGTCGGCACCGCCGAGATCTTCCGCGAGGCCGGCTTTCCCTATGCGAGCGGGCTCCATGCCCTCTTCGGCATCGAGCCGGAGCAATTGCTGTTTTCCGAAGCGCCGAAGCTCTTGGACGCGCTGTGGATCGCCGAGGAGGCCGCCCGCATGACGGCCTTCGCCGCCGTCATGCTCGAGATCCGCGGCAGCCCGCGGCTTCTCGACCTCACCGCCACGCGCCGCCTGCACGCCCGGGCTCAGAATGCCGGCAGGCCGGTGCTGCTTTTGCGCCAGGCCGGCGAGGCCGAGCCCACCGCCGCGCCGGTGCGCCTCATCGTCTCGGCAGCGCCGGCGGCGAGCCGCAAGACGGTCGCCGGCCCGCTCGCCGGCTCGATCGGCCGCCCCGCCTTCACCGTCGATATCGGCAAGAGCCGCACGGCCCTGCCCGGACAATTCACACTGGAGTGGAACCCCGATGAGCACGCTTTTGCGGAAAGAAGGCCCCAGGAAGAGCGGGCAGAGAATCCTGTCGCTGTGGTTCCCCTACCTCTGCGCGGAGCGGATCCTGCGCCAGCGTCTGGGGCGGTCCTGGCGTTCCCGGCCGTCGCATCACCTGCCCCCGCCTCACCCACCGCTGGTGATCAGCCATCGCGACAGCAACGCCCAGCGCATCGCGGCCCTCGACGAGCGGGCTGAGGCGCTGAAGCTGAAACGCGGCATGGGCATTGCCGACGCGCGCGCCATGCACCCGTCGATCGATGTGGTGGAGGCCGACCCGGAGGCCGACCGCCGCCTGCTCGAGGGCCTTGCCGACTGGTGCGACCGCTACACGCCGCTGGTGGCGATCGACGGCGAGGACGGGCTGTTCCTCGACGTCACCGGCTGCACGCATCTGTTCGGCGGCGAGCGCGCCATGCAGGACGAGATCCTCACCCGCTTCTTCCAGCAGGGTTTCGACGTCCGCGCCGGCCTTGCTTCCACGCCGGGGGCCGCCTGGGCGGCGGCGCGCTTCCATGGCGACCGCATCGTAGCCTTCGGCGAGGAGGAGGCGCTGCTTGCGCCCCTGCCGCTTTC
>NZ_RZSC01001012.1:0-1737 GCF_003998155.1 Mesorhizobium sp. M1E.F.Ca.ET.063.01.1.1 | reverse complement strand
CGAACGGGTCGAGGAGAGGATCATGAGTGGCGAGTACGACGATCTCAAGCGGCGCATGGATGGGGCGATCGCGGCCTTCAAGCACGATCTCGCTTCGCTGCGCACCGGCCGCGCGTCCAGCAACCTGCTCGACGCCGTCCAGGTCCAGGCCTATGGCACGGCGATGCCGATCAACCAGGTGGCCAATGTGACGGTACCGGAGCCGCGCATGATTTCGGTCTCGGTCTGGGACAAGTCGATGGTCAGCGCCGTCGACCGCGCCATCCGCGAAGCCAATCTCGGCTTCAACCCGATCGTTGACGGCACTAATCTCAGGATTCCGCTGCCCGAGCTTAACGAGCAGCGCCGCAAGGAACTGGTCAAAATTTCGCATGGCTATGCCGAGAACGCCCGCGTCGCGGTTCGCCACGTTCGTCGCGACGGCATGGATTTCCTCAAGAAGGCCGAAAAGGACGGCACGCTCAGCGAAGACGATCATCGCAAGCGCTCCGACCAGGTTCAGAAGCTGACCGACGAGATGATCAGCACTATCGATCACCTGCTTTCCGATAAGGAAGCTGAAATCATGCAGGTTTAGGGTCGGTTTTTCTCCGGCTCGAAAGCGAGACCATGGCAACGCCCGCGCATGTCGCGATCATCATGGATGGAAACGGACGCTGGGCCAAGGCGCGCGGCATGCCGCGGCTTGCCGGCCACCGCGCCGGCGTCGAGGCCCTGCGCAAGACGGTGCGCGCGGCTCCCGAGCTCGGCATTTCCTACCTGACCGTCTACGCCTTCTCCTCGGAAAACTGGTCGCGGCCGAAATCCGAAGTCAGCGACCTGATGGGTCTGTTGAAGCTCTTCATCAGACGTGATTTGGCAGAGCTGCATCAGAACGGCGTGCGGGTGCGAATAATCGGCGACCGGGAAGGGCTGCAGCCCGATATCAGGGGGCTGCTGCAGGAAGCCGAATCGCTGACCGCGCGCAACGAGGCGCTGACGCTCGTCATCGCCTTCAACTATGGCGGCCGCGACGAGATCGTGCGCGCCGCGCGCAAGCTCGCCGCCGCCGTGGCGCGCGGCGAGATGGACAGCGACGCCATCACGATGGAGAGCTTTGCCGGTTCGCTCGACACCGAAGGCATTCCCGATCCGGACCTGGTGATCCGCACCAGCGGCGAGCTCAGGCTGTCGAACTTCCTTTTGTGGCAGGCCGCCTACAGCGAGCTCGTCTTCCTGCCTTGTTTCTGGCCGGACTTCAGCCGCGAGCATCTCGCCGATGCCCTGCGGGACTTTGCCGGTCGCGAGCGCCGTTTCGGCGGGCTCGCCGCCCGCGACGTCGCCTCGTAGCGCCGGCACCAATGAGCAATCTCCAGCAGCGTGTCATCTCGGCCATCGTGATGGCGGCCGCCACGCTTACGCTCACCTGGCTTGGCGGACTGCCGTTTCGCCTGTTCTGCGCGACTATGGCGGCGCTGATCTTCTACGAATGGACGCGTATGTCGCGTCCTGGGAACGGCTCGACGCTTGGCTTTCTGCCGGAAGCGCTGATCGCCGTCTTCATTGTCGCGCTGGTTGCCGGCCTCCCGGCTCTGTGG
Source organism: Mesorhizobium sp. M1E.F.Ca.ET.063.01.1.1 (assembly GCF_003998155.1). Taxonomy (NCBI): domain Bacteria; kingdom Pseudomonadati; phylum Pseudomonadota; class Alphaproteobacteria; order Hyphomicrobiales; family Phyllobacteriaceae; genus Mesorhizobium; species Mesorhizobium sp. M1E.F.Ca.ET.063.01.1.1. The sequence continues at coordinate 160 of NZ_RZSC01001012.1, read as the reverse complement.
CTGCTGCTTCTGGTCGCAGCTCTCACTGCTGTCGGCGCTGTTGCGGCGCGGCTGCGGGGAGCAGCGCAATGGGAGGCGTCGGGGCTGGCCTACGCATCGCTATCCGGCTTTTCGCTCGCTTATCTGCGCGATGACAACCATTCCGGGCTGATCGCCATCC
>NZ_RZSC01001011.1:0-1743 GCF_003998155.1 Mesorhizobium sp. M1E.F.Ca.ET.063.01.1.1 | reverse complement strand
GCGGTGCTTCGCGGACATGCGTTGCGGCCATCGATCCAAGGCGAAGTCTTCGGCGAGATTGCCCGGCTGGTTCCGGCCTACCAGGGGTTGACGCAGGACGGATTTGGTCCCGACGGAGCATTTACGAAGGCGGCCCTTGCACCGCCGGCAGGCGAGTTCTTCGCCCCCCCGCCAGCCCCCATTGCCGCCGGCGGGCTCATGCTGATCACCGGCAACTGCTTGTTCCACAACGGATATCTTTCCGAGCGCTCTGATATCCTGAGCACGGTCGCGGATGACCCATATGTCGAGATGAGCGCGCCGGATGCAGCCCAGCTTGGCCTTGCGGATGGCGATCAGGTGGTCGTGCGATCGGCCCAGGGCGAACTGACGGCGAAGCTCAAGGTCAACAAGCGTTTTCCCAACGGCCTCGTGTTCGTTCCCGAGAACTACAGATCCATGCGTCTCAACAGCCTGCTGCGGCGGGGCGAATACCCATGCCCGGTGGAAGTTGAAATGGCGCACGCGGCTTTCGAGATCGCCACTCTCGCCGGCGTCGGGGCGTGGCCTGGCAATCCGGGCTGAGGCACCACGGGTTCCCCGGCGTCCTGCCCCCTGCGCCTTGACCCGGCGGTCAGTGATAACCGGTCCCGGCAATGTAATCGTGCAGCACCTGCTCGTTGCTCATCAATTCTTCGAGGCGGTGCTTGACCACGTCGCCGATGCTCACCACGCCGACAACTGTGCCGCCATCCATGACCAGCACATGGCGCGTGCGCTGATTGGTCATGATCGCCATCACCGAGGGCAGCATATCCAGTGTCGAGCAGCTCGCCACACCGCGGTTCATGATCTCGGCGACCCGCATCATGGGCGCGTTGGTTCCGTGCTCGGCCACTGCATTGCAGCAGTCCCGCTCCGACAGCGTGCCTAGGCAATCCCCGGGGAAACGGCTGACGACCACGAAGCCGATGTTGTTCTCCCGAAACAGCCGCAGCACTTCCACCATCGTCTGGCTTGGAGCGACCGAGACGACCTCGGGAGCCTTGCTCTTCAAGATTTGGCAGACCAGCATCTGAGCCTCCTGTCTGCGCGCTCCGGCTTGCCACCCGGCGCGCCTTCACGTTCGACGGATATTCCGCCACCAATTGTATCCCTGCGACTCGCGCGTCTCGACCAGCACGTCCTGTTCGGTGTTCAAACGTGCAGCGACCACGCCGCCGCCGGTCGTCGCCTTGCCCGGCTTGGCGAGCAGGTCGTCACGCCCGATCACCAGGCCAGCTGAGGAAAAACTCGAGAATTCGTACTGTTGGCCAAGCGCGATCGCGTCCGCCGGGCAGGCGTCCTCGCACAACCCGCAGAACAGGCACCGGGCCATGTCGATCTCGAATTTCGCCGGGTGTCGGTTGCCCTTCTCGTCCTCGTAGGGAATCACTTCGATGCAGTCGCACGGACAGATCCGTGCGCAGAGCTCACAGGCTACGCATTTGATCTCGCCCGCTTCGTCGCGCTTCAGGAAGTGATGCCCGCGGTAACGCGAATAGGGCAACCATTTTTCCTTGTCCGGATACTGCATGGTCACGGATCTGGAAAACATGTAGCCGAAAGTGAGCGCCAGCGCGTTCGCCAGATCGGCGAAGAACGCCCAGCCGATCCATCTTCCAGCTCTGTCCACTGCGCGCGACATCGTCGCCTCGTTGCAGCCCCCTAGAGGAAAGCAACACCGGTTATGATTATGTTCGCCATCGACAAAGGAAGCAAGAC
>NZ_RZSC01001010.1:0-1746 GCF_003998155.1 Mesorhizobium sp. M1E.F.Ca.ET.063.01.1.1 | reverse complement strand
CCGCATCGTGCTGGCGACGGGCGCGATCGAACGGCCCGTTCCGTTCGCCAACAACGATCTTCCCGGCATATTCTCCGCCGATGCCGCGCTCGCCTATCTGCGCCGGCATGGTGTGCTCGTGGGCCGACAGGTGGTCGTCGCGACCAACAACGACAGCGCCTACGAGCCGGCCTCGGCACTGGCTGCCGCCGGCGCCTCTGTGACCGTGGTCGATTGTCGGCGTGACGGCGGCACGCAAGCGACAACCGGTGTTCGCGCCCTTTCCGGGCGTACGGTCGCAGCGGCGCGCGGGCACAATCCCATCCAGGGTGTCCTGCTCGACGACGGCACGGCGCTCGCGGCCGATTGCGTGCTCGTCTCCGGCGGCTGGACGCCCACCGTGCACCTGTTCTCGCAGGCAAAGGGCAAGCTCGCCTGGAGCGATCAACTGGCGGCTTTCATTCCGGGAGAGTCTATCGACGGGATCGGCGTAGCCGGTGCCGTGGCCGGTACCGTCCCGCTTTCCGAGACCTTGGCCAGCGGCGCGGCGGCTCTCGGTCCGTTCGGCTCCTCGTCCTTGCCCGTGCCTCGCGGCACGGGAGCGGAGGCAACGCTTGGTGTCGTCAGCCTGTGGCCGAAGCCCAAGGCCAAGGGCCGCGTCTGGATCGACTATCAGAGCGACGTCACCGCCAAGGACGTCGAGCTTGCAGCGCGGGAGAACTTCGTCTCCGTCGAGCACCTGAAGCGCTACACGACGCTCGGCATGGCGACGGACCAGGGAAAGACGTCGAACCTGAACGGCCTGGCGCTGCTGGCCGATGTCACCGGCCGCGCCATCCCCGAGGTCGGCACCACGACCTACCGGCCGCCATTCACGCCTGTCCCGTTCGCCAGCTTGGCGGGCGCACGACGGGGAAGCATGCACGCCCCAATCCGCCGCCTGCCGCTGGAAGCAGACCATCGCGCGGCAAGAGGGGTGTTCCAGGAATATGGCGGCTGGTTGAGGCCGGCCTATTACGGAAACGGCGAAGCCGGGGCCGCAATCCAGGAGGAAGCGCGGCGCGCCCGGCAGTCCGTCGCGCTCTTCGACGGCTCGACGCTCGGCAAGATCGAGGTGATCGGTCCGCGCGCGGCCGAATTCGTCGACTTCATCTATTACAACACCATGTCGACCCTGAAGCCGGGTCATTGCCGCTACGGCTTCATGCTGTCGGAAAATGGCGTGGTCTTCGACGACGGCGTGCTGGTTCGCCTGGACGAGCATCGCTTCATCGTCTCCTGCTCGTCGTCGCATGTCGCAGCCGTCTATGCCAGGCTGGAAGAGTGGCGGCAGGATCGTTTCGGCCGCGATGCGGTCTATATCCACAACGCCACCGCGCAATACGCCATCTTGACCGTGTCGGGGCCGAGCGCGCGCGGGCTGGTGGAAGCGCTCGATCTGGGTGCTGCGCTGGACGATGTCAGCCTGCCGCACATGGCCGTCGCCGCCGGCCGCTTTGCCGGCGACGAGGTGCGTATGACCCGGGTCTCCTTCACCGGCGACCGAAGTTACGAGATCTCCATTCGCGCCGATCGGGCCGAGGCGCTGTGGGCAAGGATGCAGCAGGAGGGCCGCGCGTTCGACGCCGTTCTGCTCGGGCTCGAGTCCTTGATGATCCTGCGCGCCGAGAAAGGGTACATCGCCATCGGCAAGGACACCGACGGCAACGTCATGCCGCACGACCTTGGCGTGGCCGGGCCGCGCAGCAAACGTACGGGTGAATTCGT
>NZ_RZSC01000100.1:0-12967 GCF_003998155.1 Mesorhizobium sp. M1E.F.Ca.ET.063.01.1.1 | reverse complement strand
TGACGCCGATGTCGAACATCGCCGTGCGCCAGTCATAGGCAGAGATCAGCCAGCGCGCGAAGGGCGAGATGGTCATCGGCGCTACTCCCATGCCGGCCGAGACCAGCGACACGGCGAGGCTGCGGTTGGTGTCGAACCAGGCGGTGGTGAGCGCGATCATCGGCGCGAAGAAGGCGCTGGCCGCGAGCCCGACGATCACGCCGTAGCTCAACTGGAAGACCAGCAGCGAGTTGGCGCGGCTTGCCACCACCAATGCCAGGCCGAGCAGCACCGCGCCGGCAAGCACGACGGGCCTGGCGCCGAAGCGGTCATAGATCGCGCCCCAGGCGAAGCCGCCGACGCCCATCACCAGGAAATTCAGCGTCATGGCGCTGGAAATGCCGGCGCGCGACCAGCCGGTGTCGAGCGACATTGGCTCGAGAAAGATCGCCAGCGAGAACATCGCGCCGAGCGCCACACAAGTCATCAACGCGCCAGCCGCGACGATGACCCAACGATAGGAAAGCTTCATGGTTTTCTCCCATGCCGTAAGGCATCCTGTTTGATGCGGCACGGTTTTTCCAGGTTCATCGCGCCGCTTGCGTCCGAAGGACGCCGCAGGCGACACCGATCCTACAATCTGGTTGCATTTTTTATCCGGATTTTTTTGGAGTGCCTATCTCCCCCCTTGTGGGGAGATGGCCGGCAGACCAGAGGGGGGCGCTGTCCCGCTAGCGTCTCAACATGTCAGCAGTCAGTGGCGCCCCACATTGACCGCGCTCCCGCCCCTTCTACATTGAGCCCTCTCAACCCAGGAGGCGTCACCTCATGCAACTCTACCGCGGCCGGCTCATCGACCACATCCAGCTCGTGGTGCGCGACCTCAAGGCGAGCCGGCGTTTCTACGGCGCGCTGTTCGAGGTGCTGGGCATCCCGGTCGGCGGCGAGGCGGAGGATTATTTTTGGGCGGACGAGCTTTTCATCTCCAGCGCCGACAGCCGCGCGGCCCTCGGCGTGCTGACCGGCCGCCACCATCTCGCCTTCCAGGCGAAGGACCGCGCAATGGTCGACGCGTTCTATCACGCCGGGCTCGCAGCCGGCGGCAAGGACAACGGCGCGCCGGGCGAGCGCCGCTACCACCCCGGCTACTACGCCTGCTTCCTGCTCGACCCCGACGGCAACAATATCGAGGCCGTGTTCCATGGCGAGGCGAAGCGGAGCGCGGCGGCGGTGGAAATCAGCTTTTAGGAAGGGCGACCGGCTCAGATGGCCGTGTCCCAGCCGGCGAGTTCGAGCCCGCGACGGAGTCGTTCGCGGTCTTCTAGGCGTTTCATGCGCATTTCTCGGACGATCTGGGCGATGGTGAGGTCGGGTTCCAGGGCACGACCTTCCCTGACGCAGGCCAGCGCCTTTTCGTGGTCGCCGGCAAATGCATGGCATGCGGCCAGCCGCGCCCATTGCCAGGCGCTCTTGCGGGGCAGGCAGGAGAAGGAAGCGGCCGCTTCCCGGTATCGGCCGACGGCCAGCAGGGCTTCGCCGCGATCGTAATAGTACCAGGTCGGATGCATGGGATTGAGCTGGACGGCCTTGTCGAGCAGGGCCAGGCCGGCTTCACCATCGCCGCGCAACGCCCGGAAATGGCCGGTCTGGGCCAGCGTGTCGGCGTCATAGGGATTGAGATCGAGCGCGCGGGCGAAATGCCTTTCGGCGGCGTCGTACTCGTCACGGCCGCGATAAAGCAGGGTCAATGCAAGAATGCGGTGGCACCGCGCCTCGTCGGGGCTGAGCGCGATGGCATGAAGTGCGCGATCACGCGCCTGGTCGAGCACGGCGCGCGGCGCATCGGCATAGCCGCCGATGATCACCTCGGCGAGCGCAAGGTAGGCGTGCGCCAGCCCATAGCCTGGATCGCGCTCGATCGCCTTCAGGAAATGCGCGCGCGCCTCCTGGTTCACGCCCTCGCCATAGCTGCGCAGCAATTCCTTCCCGCGCAGGAAATGCAGATAGGCCTCGACATTGGCGGCGGGCGCGGGAAGACCCCGCCGCATCACCGCGCTTTCGATGTTGGCGACCAGCGCCGTCACGATCCGCTGCGCCACCATCATCTGGAAGGCGAAGATTTCGCCCTTGGGGAAGGTGAAGCTCTGCCCCCAGACGCGCCGGCCGGACGCCGTCTCGGTAAGCACCACGCGCGCGCTGTAGTCCGCTCCGACGGTCTCGACGCTGCCTTCGGCGACATAGTCGGCCCCGAGGCGCTCGGCGGTCGCGCGGATGTCTTCGCGTGAGTGCTCGGCCAGAGCAAATGCGGAATGACGCGCCAGCACGGCGACGGTCTTGAAGCAGGAGAGCGCGTTGGTGATTTCCTCGACCGCGCCGTCGAACAATGCCTTGGCGGTGCTGTCGGCCGGATCGACACGGAAGGGCAGGACGGCCACCATCGGCTCCGCCCGGGCGGCAGCCGCGGCGCCGGCGGGCGGTGGCACCGCCTCGTTCCCCGGCGCCTGGAACAGGTAGCCCCGGCGCGGCACGGTGCGGATCAGTGCCTGCGCCTCGTCGCCGATCGATTTGCGCGCGTCGTGGATCGATTGGGTAAGCGAGTCCTCCGAGACGATAATTCCCGGCCAGACCGCCTGCAGCAACTCTTCCTTGCTCAGAACCCGATCGGGATTGCGCGTCAGATAGGCCAGCAGCTCCAGGGTTTTTGGCCGGACCGGCACGATCTCGCCGTCACGCCGGAGCGTACCCCGGTCGAGATCGAGCACCGCGCCGCCGATCCGTAGCGCCAAGCTCTTGCCCCATCGCCGCGCTTCATCGCGCGCCGTTCATGGGAATGACAAATGTCGGCAAGGTCAAGCTGGAAACAAGTTCAAGCCTGAAAAGAGGCCGCGAAGGCGAAACCTTGGTCGGGTCGGCTCGGTGGCCGGGGCTTTGTCGCTGGACGCCACCCGTTCGAGGTAGCTCAGCATCTCGTTGCTCTCGCCGCAGCATGGGCCGGCAAAACCGGTCGATAGGAAACGAAGCATTTCCTCTCGTGCCAGCTGGGCGGACTGGAAAGGCGCGTCGGCGTTGATATGCATGATCCACCTCCAGGTAGCCAACGGCAGCGGTGCTCGTCGCAGATCGCTCATCGGGCTGTCTGCGAAAGCATCGCCGCGACAGGGCTTCTTTGTCCTGAACGGCAGCTGATATTTTGCTGAATTCCATCGCCGCATCCGGTTCGCGGCTGGCGGGCATACGCAGGCCGTGCCGCATAGCGGGCTATCCCGTCAACAATCCCGACGTCGCTGCGGCATCCGCGACGCGGCAAAGCCGATGCCGGGGCGGCGCTTATTCCTTCACCGCGCCCGTCATCGAGGAAACATAGTGCTCGACGAAGAAGGAATAGAGCACGACCACCGGCAGCGAGCCGATCAGCGCCCCCGCCATCAGCGCTCCCCATTCGTAGACGTCGGAGCGGACCAGCTCGGTGAGCACTCCCACCGGCACCGTCTTCTTCTCGGACGATTGGATGAAGGTCAGCGCATAGATGAATTCGTTCCAGGAGAGCGTGAAGGCGAAGATGCCGGCCGAGATCAGGCCCGGGACCGACAGCGGCAGCACGATCTTGGTCAGGATCTGCCAGCGGGTTGCTCCATCGATGAGCGCGCATTCCTCCAGCTCGAACGGGATCGAGCGGAAATAGCCCATCAAGAGCCAGGTGCAGAACGGGATCAGGAAGGTCGGGTAGGTGAGGATCAGCGCGAACGGCGTGTCGTAGAGACCGAGGTTGAACACCATCACCGACAGCGGGATGAACAGGATCGAAGGCGGCACGAGATAGGCGAGGAAGACGGCAAGCCCAACCTGCCGCGCCCCCGAGAACCGCAGCCTTTCGATCGCATAGGCTGCGAGCACCGCGGCCGCCAGCGACAGGAAGGTGGCGGCGGTCGAGATGATGACGGTGTTGAGCAGCCAGCCTGGATAGGACGTCTCGAAGAGCAGGTAGCGTATGTGCTCCAATGTCGGATGCACCACCCAGAACGGATTGTAGTTCACATAGTCGGTCATCTCGACATTGGGTTTAACCGCCGTGATCGTCATCCAGTAGAACGGAAACAGCAGCACGATCAGAAACACCAGCAGCGGCAGATAGACCGTCACCACCCGCCGCGGCAGGCTCTGCAGGTAGCCCATGCCGCCTTCGTCGGCGTCCAGGTGCTCGACTTCCTTGATCGCCGCCATGTCAGTCTCCGCCGCCTTGCTGCCACCTGCGCCGTTGCAGGCCGAAATAGCTGAACAGGATCGCCGCCAGCAGGAAGGGGATCATGGCGACCGCGATCGCCGCGCCCTCGCCAAGCTGGCCGCCGGAAATGCCGCGCTGGAAGGACAAAGTCGCCATCAGGTGGGTGGCGTTCACTGGCCCGCCGCGGGTCAGCACATAGATCAGCTGGAAATCGGTGAAGGTGAACAGCACCGAAAAGGTCATGGTGATGGCGATGATCGGCGTCAGCAGCGGCAGCGTCACATGGCGGAACAGCTGCCAGCGGCTGGCGCCGTCGAGCGTGGCGGCCTCGTAAAGCGATTGGGGAATGGTCTGCAGGCCGGCAAGCAGCGTGATGGCGACGAACGGAATGCCGCGCCAGACATTGGCCGCGATGACGGAAGCGCGCGCATTGGTCGGGTCGCCGAGGAAATTGATGCGATGGTCGATCAGGCCCATCTGCTGCAGCGCCCAGGACAGGATCGAGAACTGCGAATCGTAGATCCACCAAAAGGCGATGGCCGACAGCACCGTGGGCACCACCCAAGGCAGCAGGACGATCGCGCGGAAGAACGATTTGAAGGGCAAGTTCTCGTTGAGAATGAGAGCGAGCCACAGGCCGAGCACGAACTTCAGGATCGATGCGCTTATCGTGTAGAGCAGGGTGTTGAAGACGGAGAGCCAGAAGACGCCGTCGCTCCACAGATATTGATAGTTCTCGATGCCTATGAAGATGCCGGGACGGCCGATACGGGCATCGGTGAAGCCGAGCCAGACACCGAGCCCGAGTGGATAGGTGAGAAACACCAGGAGCAGCGCCGCCGCCGGCAGCATGAAGCCGAGGCCAAGAGCGTTCCGGCTCTCGGCGAGCCGCGACAGGATCGACGGAGGTCGCTGAACGGCAACGGATGGCACGGCCATGGCGTGGGTTCCCTATGAAGTCTGATGGAGCGGCCGGGGCGGCTCTTCGTTCCGAATGCCTCCGGACGACAGGCGGCCACCCCGGCTCAGGTCGAACAGGATCAGACGCGATAGTAGCGGTTGGCGCGCTTTTCGGCCTCTTCCATCGCTTCCTGCGGCGTGGCCTGGCCTGTTACCGCCTTGGCGAACATGTCCACCAGCACATAGTCGGCCATGGTCGCGGCGGAGGCATAGCCGAGCGGCCCGGCATAGCCGTTGGGGCGCAGTGTCGCCGAGGCTTTCGCGTAAGCCGCATTGTTCGGGTCGGCCTTCCACACCGGATTGTTCTCGAAAGCCTTCAGCGTCTGGCAGCAATACGCGGCCGACGACGTGATCCAGTCCGGCATCTGCGGGTCCTCGAACATGAACTGCAGATAGGCTTTGGCCGCATTGGGGTAGGGGGTGTAGTTGAAGATCACGGCCGTGGTCACCTGGAACAGCTCGACCGATTTCCCGACCGGACCGATCGGCAGGTTGGTGGTGCGCATGTCCTTGGCGATTTCGGTCAGTTTCGGATCCTTGTCCTTGTTGACCTTGGCGGTGTTGTAGACCGAAATGCCGTTGGCGATCACGCTCACTTCGCCGGCCAGGAAGGCGCGGTTGTTGTTCACGTCGAGCCAGCTTTCGGTGCCGGGAATGAAGGTCTTGTAGAGCTCCTGCGCATACTGGATCGCCTTGAGCGTCTCGGGGCTGTTGATCGTCACCTTGCCGGTTTCGTCGACCATCTGCCCGCCATGGCTCCACAGTAGCCAATGCGCGTAATTGTTGCCGTCACCGACGCCGTGGCCATGCGTGAAGCCGGCCGGATGGCCTTTCGCCTTCAGCGCCTTGCAAAGCTCGAGAAAGCCGGCCGTGTCCTTCGGGAATTCGGAGAAGCCAGCCTCCTTCACCCAGCTTTCGCGATAGACGATGGCGTTGCCGATGGTGGCGAGCGGCAGGCCGAGGAACTTGCCCTCGCGCGTCGCATACTGTTTCGGGCCGTCGTACCAGCCGCCATACTTCTTGCCGAGATAGTCGCCCAGTTCCGTCACGTCGAGCAGCTTGTCGGGATATTGGTGGGGGTCGTCGAACCAGACGAACATCAGGTCCGGGCCGGAACCGACATTGGCGGCGACAGCGGCCTTCGGACGGATGTCTTCCCAGCTCTCCTTGTCGACACGGACCTCCACGCCCGTCGCTTCGGTGAACCGCTTCGAATTCTTCAGCCACTGGTCCTCATCGCCCTGCACGAAAGGCGACCAGCGCAGCAGCCTGAGCTTCGCGCCGTCCTCCGGCTTGTATTTCAGGCCCTCCTGGGCGAAGGCGCTCGAACCGATGAAGCGGCTGCCCAAGGCACCGGCGGCCGCGCCGGCGGTCGTGCGAATCACGTCGCGTCTGGTGAATTTCATGCTCGTCTCCTCCTGTTTGTTCCTCGTTGCGTGGCTTTATCGCGCTGCTTCGATCCGCCTGCCGGTTTCGCCGTGAAACAGATGGATGGGGCCAGGCTCGACCGACAGCCGAATGGTCTCTCCCGGCGTGAAGGAATGGCGCTCGCGGAAATTGGCGACGATGTCCTCGCCGCCTGCCGTCCGGCCGATGACCTGCACTTCCGAGCCGGTCGGCTCGATCACCGCCACGGTCACCGGAATGCCATCGTCGGCCAGCCGCAAATGCTCGGGCCGTACTCCGAGCACGATGGCTTCGCCGTTGCCGATCGAGGGTGGTTTCGGCAAAGGCACGGAAATGCCGCCCGCGGCCTGGAAGGACGGCGCGCCATCGGCTACGAATGTGCCCTTGAGCAGGTTCATGGCGGGCGAGCCGATGAAGCTCGCGACGAACAGGTTGTTCGGCCGGTCGTAGAGCTCCAGCGGCGGCCCGATCTGCTCGACGACGCCGTCATGCATGACGACGATCTTGTCGGCCATGGTCATGGCCTCGATCTGGTCGTGGGTGACGTAGATGGTGGTGGTCTTCAGCCGCTGGTGCAGCTCCTTGATCTCCGCGCGCATCTGAACCCTCAGCTTGGCGTCGAGGTTGCTGAGCGGCTCGTCGAACAGGAACACCTGCGGATTGCGCACGATGGCGCGGCCCATGGCGACGCGCTGGCGCTGGCCGCCTGAAAGCTGGCGCGGATAGCGCGACAGAAGCGGCACCAGCCCGAGGATTTCGGCCGCCCGCTTCACCCCGGCATCGCTTTCAGCCTTGGGGACACCCTTGAGCATGAGCGAGAACGCCATGTTCTCGGCAACCGTCATGTGCGGATAGAGCGCGTAGTTCTGGAAGACCATGGCCACGTCGCGCTCCTTTGGCGCAACGTCGTTGACGATACGGCTGCCGATCGAGATATGGCCGCGCGAGATTTTTTCCAGGCCGGCAATCATCCTGAGAAGCGTTGATTTTCCGCAGCCGGAAGGCCCGACAAGCGTGACGAACTCGCCGTCGTCTATGCCGACGCTGACGCCATGCAGGATCTCGGTGGCTCCAAACGATTTGTAGACATCGCCAATCGCGACAGACGCCATCGAACTCCTCCCGATGGTCCCTGCGAAGCCTCGCGGGGAGCCGTTTCTATCAGGTGTGGTTGAAACGGATGCCGGCAAGTCGGCAGTCCACCACTGAAGTCGGCGACGTTTGCCCCAGCTCCCCCCGGGTCACGCGACTGTGAAACGGTAGCGCTACCAAACCTGCCTGTAAAGCGGCGGCGCGCAGGCTTATACTTTCGTCGCTGAGGACAGATGAGCGGCACCAGCCTTGAGGGGATGTCGAACCGGGCCGTGCCGAATCGCCGCCGATCAATTCGTCGAATAGCGGCCAATAAACATTAGAGAATACTAAGATATTGGATTTCAACCTGCCCGGGAAAATCCGCACGTTCCGGCGGAGTGGGATTGGCCGCCATGCGTCCAAGGTGAGGGAATTGCCGGGTCGGTGCTTTCCATTGTGGCTCTGCTCGCTACGGGCAGGGAACCGCACAACCGCTGCTTGGTCCTTCTCACCCGCCGATCAGGAATCCCGCGATCAGCTTCTGCAGGTTTCCGCCGGGTCCGAACTCGACCTTGTCGAAGTCGCGGCCGGCCTGGCGCTGGGCCTTGGAAAGCTGGTCGAGATATTGCGTCAGCTCGGCCCTGATCTTGGTGCAGCCGGGGTCGTCGGCGACGGTGAGGCCGACGCTGAAGGCGACGATCTTGTCCACCATGTCGACGATGCCGGCGCCGTGCACCTTCTCATGCGCGGCGAGCCCGGCGGCGAAGGAATCCCAGCGCGCCTGCACGGCAGGTGGAAGCTTCCCGGCGGGCTTGGGCAGCGTGTAGGTGATGATCAGCTTCGGCCGCGCCGTCTTCAGCACGCAGGCACCGCCCTGCGGTTGGTAGTCCCGCTGCCACGTCAGTTTGAAATTGGTGTGCGCGATGACCCGCCGCTCGGTACCCGCGCTGTCCTTGCCGATCACCGGGCCTTTCTCGCCGATCGAGACATAGAGCGCCTCCGGCGTCTGGCCCGAGATCGCATAAGTCTCGATCTTCTCGACCGGCTTCCAGTCGGCGAGGGCTGGGGTGGAGAGGAGGAGGGCGGAAAGCAGGATGGCTGGCTTCATGGGACTCGGTGGGATTCCGGGCGGGGCTTCGTGCATAGCGATTGTCGGCGGCGAGCGCAAAGCTAGCCGCCGCTGGCGCTCCTTCGCGCCACCCTCTGTCCTGCCGACGTCTCAACATTGATCGTCGGAACCCACCGCCGCCGTCCCCCGTTTCTATGCCATCGCCTCGATCCACGGGGAGGGCAGGATGACCCGCAACGAGATCATTTCGGTGCTTGGCCCGGTCGACGAGACCGTGATCGCCGATATCGCGCTCACCGGCGCCAGCCTCGAGGAACTGCGCGAGGCTTTCGCCTGGATCGGCGCCGACGAAGCGCTGATGAACGAGGGTCGCGCGATGCCCGGCGCGCGCGTGGCAAAACTGATCGAGATCCTGGAGCCGCCCGAGGACGAGCCCGAAGCGCCCGGCGGAGTGGAGTAGGGAGCCGACGCCGTATCTCCCCCCTTGTAGGGGAGAAGCGATTTCAACATTTTAGCGGAGCTAAGTGCTAGAAATCGCAAGAGAGGGGATTTGCTTGGCAGAGGCCTTGAGGCTGGCGGGACAGCGCCCCCCTCTGTCCTGCCCGTCCTCCGCAGCAGCTGCGCTGCAGCTGCGAAGGCTGGACCGGACATCTCCCCCACAAGGGGGCGGGTCGGATGTCGCGGTCGCGTTCGCCAATCGCCAACGGGTTGGAGGGATAGGTGTTTCTCCCCACTTGTCCCTTCCACACCTCCCGGCATAGCCTGATATGGCCTGCGCGAGGAGGGGAGCATGGACACCAATGTCGTCATTGTCGGCGCGGGGCCGGCGGGGCTGGCCGTCGGCGCCTGCCTGAAACAGGCGGGGGTGGATTTCACCATCCTCGAAAAGGCCAGCGAGGTGGCGCCGGCCTGGCGGCGGCACTACCGGCGCCTGCACCTGCACACGGTGAAATCCTTTTCGTCACTGCCTTTCGTGCCGTTCCCGAAAAGCCACCCCCGCTACGTCCCGCGCGAAAAAGTGGTCGCCTATCTCGATGCCTACGCGCAGCATTTCGGCCTCGAGCCGCGCTTCGGCGTCACCGTGAAATCGATCCGCTGCGAGGGTGCAAGGTTCCTGGTCGACACCGACGCCGGCGAGATCAGGGCCCGCAAGATCGTCGTCGCCACCGGCAACAATGCCGAGCCCATCGTGCCGGGCTTCCCAGGCATCGAGGCGTTCAAGGGCGAGGTGCTGCACAGCGCCGCCTACACCGAGGCCGCGCCCTATGTCGGTCGGAGCGTGCTGGTCATCGGCATGGGCAATACGGGCGCCGAGATCGCGCTCGATCTGGCCGAGTCCGGCGCGCGGCCGACGATCTCGGTGCGCAAGGGCGTCCACATCGTTCCGCGCCAGCTCTTCGGCGTGCCGATCCAGATGGTGGGCATCGCCAGCCGGCCGATGCCGCAGGCGCTGAACGACTGGATGTTCCCAAAAATCCTCGACCTGGCTTTGGGCAGGCTGGAGAAGTACGGCATCGTGCGGCCGAAGACCGGCATTCTTGCGCAGATCGACGCCGGGCGCATTCCGGTGATCGATGTCGGTACGGTGGCGGCGATCAAGGCGGGCAAGATAGGCATCCTCCCCGACATCATACGCTTCACCGAGAATGGCGCGAAATTCAGCGACGGGCGGGAGACAAAATTCGACGCGGTGATTTTCGCCACCGGCTACCGCCCGGGCTATGACGGCTTCCTGCCTGCGGAGCTGCGGCCGGCAAAGAGCGGCGTCAATCCGCGAGCGGCCGACCTCGGCGTCTATCTCGTCGGCTTCCACAACCCGGTCACCGGCCTGCTGCGCGAGATCGGCATCGAGGCGCAGGCTGTGGCCGCTGATATCAAGAAGCGGGGGTGAAAGTGCGCCCCCTTTCCCCACAAGGGAGGAGGGGGGCGCCAGGCCCTCAATGCTTCGCGCTGCTGGCCTTGCCTTCGTTGACGGCGATACGCTTGGCCTTGGTCTGGGCGCGCTTGGTCTTGGGCAGCGCTACGGTGAGCACGCCGTTGCGGAAGCTGGCGTGGACCTTGTCTTCCTCGACTTCGTAGCCGATCGGGATGCGCCGCTCGAAACGGCCATAGAAGCGTTCGGAGAATTGCTTGCCCTTGTCCTCGGTCTCGGCGCGCTTCTCGCCGCGCAGCGTCAGCACGCCGTCCTCGAGCAGCACCTCGATGTCCTTTTCCTCCATGCCGGGAATCTCGGCGGTCACGTGGATCTCCGTCTCGCTGTCGGAGATTTCCACACTTGGCCAGGCTTGCCCGGCATAGGCCCCGCCAAACGACGGCATGCGCGTTTCGAAGCCACGCATGGCGTCGTCGAACAGGCGGTTCATTTCCCGATGCAGCATCATGAAGGGGTCGCCTCCACGATGGAGATCGCGATATATGTCGGAGAGCTGGCTGCCCTCCCGGCCCCAGGGAATGAGATCACGGATTGCCATTGCATTTCCTCCTCATCTGGTCGCGTCAGGATGTCGTTGAATGTCCCGGCCTGGGATCGTGTGACTCTCAAGTCGAGCCGCGCCGTCGCATCGGGTCCGTGCCCAAATGGCCAGAAAATCGTGGCCAGCAAGTCGCGGCCGGCAAGCCGGCGGCGTTGCCGGTCCCCTCAGGCGACCGGCAAGTGTCGATGTGGAAGTTGTCTGATCGAAGTCAAGACCCACGTTCCGTCTGCCGGCAGATTTGATCATGGAACCGGGAAGCCGGCCGCATGCCGGGCCTCGTTGTCGTTCAAAGGCCCGCCCTTGCATGGGGCGGTGTGGGGCCAGCCATGACACGCGAGGACATCATTTCAGTGCTGGGCGGTGGACGCACCGTCATCGCCGCCATCGCGCTGACCGGCGCCAGCCTTGGCGAACTCCGCGATGCGTTCGCCTGGATCGGCGTCGACGAGGCGCTGGTCAATGAAGGCCGCCGTATGCCGGGCGCTCGAGTGGCGAGGCTGATCGAGATCTTGGAGCCTCGGAGCCTGCGGATCGCCGCATGAATCGGGTGGCGCCCCTGACCGCCGCATGCGAAACCAGTCCCAGTCAATCGGGGGACCCAGCCATGCTTACGCTCTACGACTACCTGCCATCGCAAAACGCCTGGAAGGTGCGTGTCCTGCTGGGACTGCTCGGCATTGCCTACGAAACCCGGCAGGTGTCGATCTTCGAGGGCGAAAGCCGCACGGACGCGTTCCTCAAGCTCAATCCGGCGGGCGCCGTTCCGGTGCTGGCGGTCGAGAATGGTGAGGCGATCGCCGAGTCCAACGCGATCCTCGCCTGCGTCGCGGAGGGCACGCCCTACCTGCCGGCGGACCGCCTTGCGCGCGCCAAGGTCATGCAATGGCTGTTCTTCGAGCAGTATTACGTCGAGCCGGTCATCGGCTCGCTGCGCTTCTGGACGCTGACCGGGCGGCTGGAGCGCAACAAGGCGATTGCTCCCGGCAAGCGCGAGGCAGGCGCCCGCGCGCTGGCGGCACTCGAGCGCAGCCTGCAGGACATGCCGTTCCTGGTTGGCAGCTCGCTCACAATCGCCGACGTCGCCGTCTATGCCTACAGCCACCGCGCCGAGGATTGCGGTTTCTCTCTCGCCGATTATCCGGCGGTGAGCGCCTGGATCGGCCGAGTGAGCGAGGCGATCGGCCCGGGCTATCCGGTGCATCCTTATAGCATCGACCCGCATTCGGGCGGTTGAGCGAAGCGCGCTTCGACGAAGTTCCCGGAACGGAAGTCGGGGCAGGGCGTTTCCGAAAAGCAGTGTGCCGGCGCCTTCTATGCAAAGCGTCGGCAGTTCCGGCCTGCTTTCCAACGCAAGCAATGGAGACCGGAAATGGTTCGCGCCATCGCTATCGCCATCCTCGCCGCCGGCATTGTCGGCCTGCCTGCCATGGCGGCCGAATACTGGGTCGCCAGGGATGCCGTCTCGAAGCAGTGCGAGATCGTGCCGAAGAAGCCCGACGGGACGCTGGTCATCGATCTCGGCAAGAAGAAATACGCCAGCGAGGGCGAGGCCAGGAAGGCAATGGAGGCGTTGCCGGATTGCAGGGAGAAGTGAGGCAGGTCGGTGACCCTACCGGTCCACCATCGACATCGTCCGCTCGTTATACCTCGGCCCCGACACTTTGTCCGGCGTCAGCGCCATGTCCAGCCCCAGCATCTCGGTGGCGTCGAGCTTGATGTCGGCCGCCGCGACATTCTCCTCCAGGTAAATCCGCCGCTTCGTGCCGGGGATCGGCACGATAT
>NZ_RZSC01001009.1:0-1746 GCF_003998155.1 Mesorhizobium sp. M1E.F.Ca.ET.063.01.1.1 | reverse complement strand
CTATGGACAGACTGGGAGACGCGCACGGTGTAGCGGCTCACATCGTCATACTGCACCTACGCCACACACCGGCCGGACCTGATCCGGCTTTATGAGCATTGGGCTTTGTCAGTTGCCCAAGCGTGATGGCTTTCGCGACGCGGCGCGCCTCAGGAACTGAGCCGCGTCCAGGTCGAAACGCGGGAAAGAAAGACAGGAAACAGAATGGCCGATCAATTCGCAACGGACGTCATTGCCCTGATCAAGAAACGCGCCGAGTCGGAGAGCGGTGAGGGAATGCCTACGTCATTCGTCGGCGAGATAACAATCGCCACGGAACTGGACGCGCTCGGGTTTGATTCGCTGGGTTTGGCGGACGTCCTCTGGGATGTGGAGCAGGCCTACGGCATCAAGATCGACATGAACACGGCCGATGCCTGGTCCAATCTCAAGAATGTCGGCGACGTCGTGGAAGCCGTCCGCGGCTTGCTTGCGAAGGAGGCTTGAATGGACAGGCGCGTCGTTATCACCGGAGTGGGCGGCCTGTGCGGACTGGGCACCGACGCCGCCTCTATGTGGAAAGAGATGCGCGAAGGCCGCTCCGCCATCGGCCCGATCGCCAATTCCGAGCTTCATGACCTGGAGGGCATGACCGGCGCTGAGATCAAGGCGCTGCCCCAGCACGACATCAATCGGGGGCATCTCGTCTCCATGGCCCGCTTCAGCTTGCTCGCCGTGCTTGCAGCGCGCGAAGCCATGCGGCAGGCCGGACTTTCCTGCGACGAGGGGAATGCCCATCGCTTCGGCGCGACAGTGGGCGTCGGCGGCTTGGGCTGGGATGTGATGGAGGAAACTTACCGGGCCCTCCTTTTGGACGGCGCGAGGCGAGTTGGCATCCTCGCTGTACCCAAAACGATGCCAAGCGCCGCCGCCGGCCAGGTGAGCTTGAGCCTCGGCTTGCGCGGGCCGGTCTTCGGGGTGACCTCCGCATGTGCCTCGGCCAACCATGCGATCGCCTCGGCGGTGGACCAGATCAAGCTGGGCCGGGCCGACGTAATGGTTTCCGGAGGCAGCGACGCACCCTTCGCATGGGGCGTGCTGAAAGCATGGGAAGCAATGCGCGTGCTTTCACCCGATACCTGCCGGCCCTTCTCCGCCGATAGGAAGGGCCTGGTGCTGGGCGAGGGTGCGGGCATGGCCGTGCTGGAAAGCTACGAGCATGCCACGAGGCGTGGTGCCACAATTCTTGCCGAGATCGCCGGCGTCGGCCTTTCCGCCGATGCCTTCCACATTGCCGCGCCATCTGTCGAGGGGCCAGCGTCGGCGATGCGCGCCTGCCTTGCCGATGCCGGGCTGAATGCCGAGGACGTCGACTACCTCAACGCGCACGGCACCGGTACCAAAAGCAATGATCAGACTGAAACGGCGGCGATCAAGCGTGTGTTTGGAAACCACGCTTATTCGATGTCCATCTCTTCCACCAAGTCCACGCACGCGCATTGCCTCGGCGCAGCGAGCGCGCTTGAAATGATCGCCTGCGTGATGGCAATCCAAGAGGACGTCGTGCCGCCGACCGCCAACTATCGCGAGCCAGATCCCGCTTGCGACCTCGACATCACACCCAATGTGCCGCGCGAGCGCAAGGTGCGCGTCGCCATGAGCAACGCCTTCGCCATGGGCGGTACGAACGCAGTTCTGGCATTCAGGCAGGTGTAGAAGCCATGCAAGACGCCTCATTTGAGGTCACCTGTCGTATCTAGCTGCTTG
>NZ_RZSC01001008.1:0-1751 GCF_003998155.1 Mesorhizobium sp. M1E.F.Ca.ET.063.01.1.1 | reverse complement strand
GTCCGGCGGAAGCTCGGAACCGGATTTGGCAAGTGCTTCCGCTGCCTGTCGCAAAAGCCGCTCGTCCTCGGTGATGTGGCAGGACAGCCGAGCGGCTTCGGCATAGACGGAGAGCGCAAACTCGGCCTTGAAATAGCGGTCGCGCTCGATGCCGAGGCCAAGCCGTCCCTTGACGCTTTCAAGCTCGGCAAGGCTGACGCTGCCCAGTTCCGGGAAGCCGAGGCCGAGGTCGCACAGGCCGAACAGCGTGTCGCCGTCGGCGTCGAGTTCGCTCAAGAGCCAGGTCGCGGGCCCGGTGGGATCGAACAGTTTGACGACCGGGTGATGGTCGGTTTCTGTTTCGGCCGCGCCATTGGCGAGCAGCCGGGCGCGAAGGTCGTCGGTAATGAGGATCATGGCAAAACTCCTTGTCAAAACAGGTCGAGCTGGTTGCGGGTGCAGTCGTCGAACAGGCCGATATCGAGCGGCTTTTGCGCCTTGCGTGGCCGCATGGGCGCGTCCGTGAGAAGGCAAAGCCGGTCGCGCGTGGTGACGGGCCGGACACCGGGAATGAGGGTCTGCTCGCCTTCCGGCGTCGTCTCGGTCGGCAGCGCCTGGGGATCGCGCGCCTTCACGCCGCGATCTCCTCACGGTCCGAGGCTTCGGCGTTGCTGTGAGGGCCGAGCAGGAAATCGGCGGCTTTGGAAGCTTGGCTGGCGGCGCGGAAAATGGCGCGGTTGTCCTCGCGCAGCACGGTGAGCCATGAGCCGATGTAGTCGGCATGGCGCACGGTCGGCTCGATGGCGAGAGAGCTGCAGACGAAGGCGGCGCAGATTTCGGCGACCAGTTCCTCGCGCGCATAGGTCTTGGAGCGGAACGAGCCGGAAAGGTCGCGCGCAAGCCGGGTCGGATGGCCGGTCCAGTGGCCAAGCTCGTGGAAACAGGTGCGGTAATAGTCGATCTGATGAAAGAAAGCGGGCTGCGGCGGCACCTGAATGAAGTCGCTGCCCGGCATGTAAAAAGCGCGATCGCCGCCGATCCTGAAATCCGCGCCGCAGTCGTGAATCAGCGCCTCGGCCTGCGGGATGATCTGACGCTCGGGCAGCGGTTCGGCGGCGGCATGGAGGTGGTCGGGCAGGTTGTCGCATTGCGCGACATTGAAGACGGTGAAGCGCTTCAAAAAGGGCACGGCATGCGGTTCGTCGCCATCCGTCTTGGCGCGTTCCTTTTCGACCTTTGGGACGAACCGGTCAGCATGCACTATTGTTGTGCCGTGTTCGCCCTTCCTGACGTTGCCGCCAAGGGCAAGCGCCTGCCGGAAAGTGAGCCAGTTCTGGCTTGGGTAAGCCCGCTCGATGACCGCGCCCCAAAGGATCAGGATGTTGATGCCGCAATAGCGGCGACCGGTGGCCGCGTTGCTGGGCAGGCCGAGGCCGGCCTTCGCACTGCCCCATGGCTTGACCCATGGCACCGTGCCGCGCTCCAGCTCGGCGATGATGCGATCTGTGATTTCCTGATAAAGGCTGGCGCCCGTGCGCCCGCTCTTGCCTGCGCCAGCCTCTCGGCTACCGGAACGCTTGTATTTTGCACCCATCGTCTGGTCCTCCGCTCTTCAATCCCGCGCCCTCCCCGGAAGCGGGGTGGGCGGCGAAAGCGACCGGAAAGGCCCGACGTCCAAGGCGGCCCGCATCCGAAGGACCGGAACGAAGAGGAGGACCCGAAGCGTCAAGCGAAGGGTTGCGGGATGCCGCAGCGGGCCTAGAAGGGAGAGC
>NZ_RZSC01001007.1:0-1754 GCF_003998155.1 Mesorhizobium sp. M1E.F.Ca.ET.063.01.1.1 | reverse complement strand
CCATCGTCGACGGCGCCGGCAAGAAGGCCGAGATCCAGGGCCGCGTCGCCCAGATCAAGCAGCAGATCGAGGAGACCACCTCGGACTACGACAAGGAGAAGCTGCAGGAGCGTCTGGCCAAGCTCGCTGGCGGCGTCGCGGTGATCCGCGTCGGCGGCGCGACCGAGGTCGAGGTCAAGGAAAAGAAGGACCGCGTTGACGACGCGCTGAACGCGACCCGCGCGGCCGTGGAAGAAGGCATCGTCGCCGGCGGCGGCGTCGCCCTGCTGCGCGCCTCGGGCAACCTCAAGGCCACCGGCGTCAACTCCGACCAGGAAGCCGGCATCAACATCGTGCGTCGCGCGCTGCAGGCTCCGGCCCGCCAAATCGCGGCCAACGCCGGTGCGGAAGCCTCGATCGTTGCTGGCAAGATCCTCGAGAACAAGGCCAACACCTACGGCTTCAACGCCCAGACCGGTGAGTATGGCGACATGATCGGCATGGGCATCGTCGACCCGGTCAAGGTCGTGCGCACCGCTCTCCAGGACGCGGCCTCGGTCGCCGGCCTGCTCGTCACCACCGAAGCCATGATCGCCGAGGCTCCGAAGAAGGAAGCCGCCGGCGGTATGCCGGGCGGCATGCCCGGCGGCGGCATGGGCGGCATGGGCGGCATGGATTTCTAAGAAGTTCAGTCCCATAGCGTATACGGAAAGGGCGGCAGAGATGCCGCCCTTTTTGTTTGGCTTGCGGCGGCCAGAGTCCAAAGGCAGGCAAGCTTCGTACAGCTGCGGTTGGCGAAAGCCTGCGCGACAGCCAATCTCCCCCCTTGAGGGGGTAAGGCGCCGACGCCTTCCGCGACGAGAGACGGCGCTGGCGCTCCACGCGCAGCGACCCCCTCTGTCGCCTTCGGCGACATCTCCCCCTCAAGGGGGGAGATCAGCAGCGTGCGCGCTCTGCTTCGTCTTGCCCGAGCGCACCGCCGCCTCGACCAAGGCCACCACTTCGTCAGCCACGACCGCAAGCGCCGAGCGGTCGCGGGTGGCGCGGGCGATCACCATCAGGCCCTCGAGCGAGGATTCGACTAACAGCGCCAGCGCTTGCGCGCGGCGCTCGGCCACCCCTGCCCTGACGAAGGCCTGGTGCAACAGGCCGATCCACTGCTCGAAGGCCGAGCGGCAGATCTCCACGAGGTCGGGCACATCGTTCGGCGCGTCCAGCACCACCGGCGCGACCGGGCAGCCGAGCGAGAATTCGTTCTCTTCCAGCATGCGTGCCACCGACTGGTAGATACGGCGGACGGCGACGGCCGGGTCGCCTTCCGTGGCAAGATCGGCGGCGAGCCGCTCGGTGACCTTTGCCACGCTGTCGCGCGTAACCTCGATGACCAGTTGGTCCTTGCCGCCCGGGAAATGGAAATAGAGCGAGCCGCGAGGAGCGCCGCTGGCGCTCAAAATGTCGTTGAGCGAGGTGCCGTGATAGCCGCGCCGCCTGATGAGCAGCGCCGTCGCCTCGATCATGCGGGTGCGCGTGTCCGTCGCCACATCAACCTCTGGCCATGTCAACTTTTGTCAGGAGTCGCATTATAGGCCTTGCCCATAATATGACAATCGGTCTAC
This sequence comes from Mesorhizobium sp. M1E.F.Ca.ET.063.01.1.1, assembly GCF_003998155.1. Taxonomy (NCBI): domain Bacteria; kingdom Pseudomonadati; phylum Pseudomonadota; class Alphaproteobacteria; order Hyphomicrobiales; family Phyllobacteriaceae; genus Mesorhizobium; species Mesorhizobium sp. M1E.F.Ca.ET.063.01.1.1. Next base: position 159 of record NZ_RZSC01001007.1, on the reverse strand, counting down.
ATAATATGTAAATCGGTCTACATATTTGAGAGGCAGCAAATGCAGAAATATCGGCTTGAAGGATTCGGCGGGATCGAGAAGCTGGTGGCGCGCGAGGAGGCGATGCTACGGCCCGGCCCGCACCAGATCGTCGTGCGCGTGCGCGCCACCTCGCTCAAC
>NZ_RZSC01001006.1:0-1761 GCF_003998155.1 Mesorhizobium sp. M1E.F.Ca.ET.063.01.1.1 | reverse complement strand
GGGGAATGATGTCTCAGCGCTGCTCAACGCGCAAGAAATCGACCACGCCCTATTCCCTTACTCCCTTACTCCCTTACTGCCCTGGCTTCCTCAGCAGATAGGTGTCCATGATCCAGCCCTTTTTCCGGCGGGCTTCCTCGCGCACTTTCTCGATCTCGGCGCCGACATCGCCGAGGCGTCCGGAGACGATGATCTCGTCCGGCGTGCCGAGATAGGCGCCCCACTGGATTAAGACATCCTTTTCGGCCAGCGTGTTGAAGGCGCATTTGCCGTCGAGCATGACCACCGTCGAGCCGGCATTCGCGGGCAGGCCTTCCTCAGTGAGGCGGCGGCCGGTGGTGACCAGGATCGAATCGCCAATGCGGTTGAGCGCGGTCGCGTGGGCGGCGGCGAGCGCCTGGATCGCGGTGATGCCTGGGATGACTTCGAGCTTGAAATCGACATTGCCTCTGAGGCGCACGCGCTCCAGGATGCGCAGCGCGCTGTCATAAAGAGAGGGGTCGCCCCAGATCAGGAAGGCGCCGCAGCCGTCTTCAGCGAGCTCGTCGCGGATCAGCCCCTCATAGATTTCGGCAATCGCCTCATGCCAGTCGTCGACGGTCACGCGATAGGACGATGTCGGCTCCGCCCGAACCGGCACATCGAATTCGACGCGGCGCGACTTCGGGTTGGTGACGAAGCGGTCGCAGATCTGCCGGCGCAGTTCCGCTAGATCGTTCTTTTTGGCGCCTTTGTCCGGAATGAACAGCACATCGGCCCGGTTCAGGCCGTTGATGGCCTGGACGGTCAAATGTTCCGGATTGCCGGCGCCGATGCCGATGACGAGAAGCTTACGCATACGCGTTCTCCTGCCCGATCAAGGGCGCGGTGTCCAGACAGGCGTGGGCAGACGGATGCCAGTGCAAAGGGCTTTGAAACGCCCCATTGAAAAGCCTGGAGCAGTCCATCGTTTGGAAGAAATGCTGAACTGCTCTAGCTATTGTTTTACGCAATTCCGGACGGAAAACCGCTACACACTTTCCCCGGAATTGCTCTAGATGGAAGCGCATCCGGATGATCCCGGTTTGCCGTCGAGAGGGGGATACATGTTCCGCACTGTCCTGACCGCAGCGCTGGCATTGTTGGCCGCGCCGGCCTTCGCCAACGATTCCGTCGCCGAGCTCGGCACCGGCGGGCTGATCCTGTCGCGCAGCGATGCGGTTGCCATGGAAAGCGAGGACCTCTTCATCTCGCCGGAGAAGGTGACGGTCGACTACGTCTTCCGCAACAACACCGACAAGGACGTCAGCTCCATCGTCGCTTTCCCGATGCCTGACATCGAGGGCGATCCGAACGAGATGCCCGCGATCCCGGAAGCGCAGAGCGACAATTTCCTCGGCTTCGAGGTGACGATCGACGGCGTCGACGCGAAGCCTCAGCTCGAGCAAAGGGCGTTTGCGCTGGGTATCGACATCACGGCCGACCTCAAGGCGCAGAAGGTTCCGCTCTATCCGTTCGGCGATGCCGCCAAGGCGGCGCTGGCGAAGCTGCCCAAGGACGTCGCCGAGGATTGGGAAAACCGCGGCATCATCATCGAGGATACCGCCGATGACGGCTCGGGCATGCAAACCACCTACGCGCCGTTCTGGCAGTTGCGCTCGACCTATTGGTGGCGCTCGACCTTTCCGGCCAACAAGGCCGTCCATGTTTCGCACCGCTACAAGCCCAGCGTCGGCGGCACGTCATCGGTCAGCTTCTATTATGAAGGCAAATTTCAGGGGC
>NZ_RZSC01001005.1:0-1763 GCF_003998155.1 Mesorhizobium sp. M1E.F.Ca.ET.063.01.1.1 | reverse complement strand
CGTCATGCTGTTCGATGAGCCGACCTCGGCGCTCGACCCGGAGCTGGTCGGCGAGGTGCTGAAGGTGATCGGCGACCTGGCGCGCGAAGGCCGCACCATGGTGCTGGTCACCCATGAGATGAAGTTTGCCCGCGAGGTCGCGACGCATGTCGTCTACCTCCATAACGGGCTGGTCGAGGAAGAAGGGCCGCCGGAACAGATCTTCGGCGCACCAAAATCCGAAAGGCTGAAGCAGTTCATCCGCAACGTCAGTTAAACTGTGGGCGGACGAAAACCGGGAACAACAACAAAACTGGGAGTCGTGACGATGAAGATTATTCTCAAGACCTTTGCCGCAGCGCTGCTGCTTGGCGTTGCCGCCATGGGCGTGGCCAAGGCCGATCCGGTCAAGATCGGTGTCGCTGCCGAGCCCTATCCGCCGTTCACCTCGCCGGATGCGTCCGGCAAATGGGTCGGTTGGGAAATCGAATTCATCGACGCTGTCTGCGCCGAGGAGAAGCTCGACTGCGTCATCACGCCGGTCGCCTGGGACGGCATCATCCCGGCGTTGACGACCAAGAAGATCGACGTCATCGCCAGCTCGATGTCGATCACCGCCGAACGGGAGAAGACGATCGACTTCTCGGACAAGTATTATAACACCCCGACCGCCATCATCGGCCCGAAGGATCAGAAATTCGGCTCCACGCCGGACGATCTCAAGGGCAAGGTCATCGGCGTCCAGGTGTCGACCGTGAACGCTGTCTACGCCAAGAAGCACTTTGGCAGCACAGCCTCCGAGATCAAGGAATACCAGACCCAGGACGAAGCCAACAACGATCTTGCCGCTGGTCGCCTCGACACGGTGCTGGGGGATTCCATTCCGCTTGGCGAGTTCCTCAAGTCCGACCAGGGCAAGGCCTGCTGCGACCTGAAGGGCATGGTGGCCCCGGATGACGAAGTGCTTGGGGTCGGCGTCGGCGCCGGTGTGCGCAAGGAGGACACCGAGCTGAAGGGCAAAATCAACGCCGGCATCAAGGCGATCCGTGCCAACGGCAAATACGACGAGATCTCGAAGAAATACTTCGATTTTGACATTTACGGCGGTGGCGGCGCGCAGTCGAACTGACATCGCCTACGCATGAGCAAAACCGCACGGCATCCCGCCGTGCGGTTTCGCCGAAACCGCTGACGAGAATGGCCAGCGGCTGACGCCAGCAAATCCGGGGGCGACGCTGATCGACGCATTTCTTTCGGCCTCGGCGGTCGGCACCATCGAACTTCTCTCGCCCTACCCGCCGGGCTGGGGCGGGACTCTTCTGGTTGGGCTGCTGCATTCGATCGAGATCGCGCTGGGCGCCACGTGCCTCGGTCTTTTGATCGGCACCGGCGGCGCCTATGGCAAGCTTTATGGCGGGCCGGTGGTGCGCGATCTCCTGGCGGTCTACACCACGATCGTGCGCGCCGTGCCCGAACTGGTGCTTATCCTGCTGCTCTATTATGCCGGGACCTATCTGATCAACCAGGCGCTGACGGCGATGGGTTATCAGCGTATTGACGTCAGCGGCCTTGCCGCCGGCATCGCCGTGCTCGGCTTCGTTCAGGGCGCCTATTCGACCGAGGTGATCCGCGGCGCGATCCTGGCCATTCCTCAGGGGCAAATCGAAGCCGCCCGCGCCTATGGCATGTCTTCCAGCCTGCTGTTGCGGCGCATCACCTTGCCGGCGATGCTGCCCTTTGCCATACCGGGCCTCGCCAATCTCTGGCTGATCGCCACAAAGGAC
>NZ_RZSC01001004.1:0-1766 GCF_003998155.1 Mesorhizobium sp. M1E.F.Ca.ET.063.01.1.1 | reverse complement strand
ATGAGCAAGACCACTCTCATTACTATCGCGATCCTCGCGATCAGCGTCGGCTATGCCGAAGCCGGGGGCCGCAAGATTCCACCGGTTTGCACGGCGTCAAGTCCGCTCTTCGAGGTCCTGGATGGCAAGTGTTTTCTCGTCAAAGGTTCGATGATCTATGGCGACATCGCCGATCTTTCCCAGATAATCCACTTGGGGTGGTAGGACGTGGCACCATCCCTGCCTAGACGCTAGTCACATAAGCCGGCAACAAGTGACAGTTGGCCCGGCTGCTTGGGTGGCCGGGCTGTCAGTGACGGATGGCGATCCAGACGAGAAATCCTGCCAAGATGACAGCGAGCGCTACAATGCAGCGCATGACCCCGCGTTGTAGCGAGGCTTCGAGCCCAAATTGCTTTATCGCCCTTCGCAGATCGGAGCGGAAATCCTCTTGCATTTGGCGACGGATTTTTTGCCGCAATCGACGATTTGGTAGCAGCGGACGGGCGATGTACGTGGATAAGGATAGCCGTCGGACCAAGGCGGCCCAACGATAACCGCCTCCTTCCTCAGCCATGGGTGATGCCAGGCATCGCCACGCCCCCCGTCCTTGATACACCGGATTCATCCCCTAGTTAGTTCCGCGGGCGCCGAGGTCGCGAGTTTTGCCTGGGGACACCGGCGGTTGCGCCGTTCTGACCGCATGCCGCGGAAGGATGGCCGGGCCGACGCACCTTTGGAGGTTACCGTGCGCCAATCCCCAGGATCCAGCTTGGCATGTTTCGTATTCGCTTGCTCAGTCGCGGTAGCTTACGCAGGAGCCGCAGCCGGCGGCCAGCATGGCGGAGGGCATGATGGTGGCGGCCATCACGGTCAGGACGGCGGTCATGACCCTGGCAGCCAAAACGACGACGGCCACAACGGCGGCCCGCCCAAAGGACCTGGCGGCGATCCCGGCGACCCCAGCAGCGATCCACCGTCGGCCCCACCGTCGGAGGGAGACGGGATCAGCACCATTACAATGGGGACAGTGTCACCAACTACGGCCGCCAAAGCCGCCACGGTCGCCCCGTCTTCAGACGGCGGACAGTCACTCGACCTGCCGCCCGCCCTGCAGCCTTCCGAAGACATCGCTATTCCACCAGCGGTCTATCCAATCGAAGCGCTGCCGGGCGTCCCGGATAACGTCGTTCGGGCCTGCCATGACGCAATCGAGCAGGCCGCCGCCCAGTTTGGCGCAACCAGTGTGCGCGTCAGCAGCGCAGGTCCCCTAAATCGGTTGGGCCCAGATACGATCTCGGCCCCCGTTCAGGTCAGCATCGACTATGCACATCAAGGCAGTGGGGAGACGCGTCAGGCGCAAGTCGGGTGCGAATTGAACGCGAAAGGCAGCGTGATCGGGCTGACATAGCGCACAGCACGGAACGCCTCGCCGACGCTCTCAAGGATCAGAGCCTTCAACGCGAGCTTCCCAGTCATTTGGGCTCAATCCAACGTCGAGTGTGTTGGCCGGAGGGAAAAGGGAAGCGCGATAGAACGCACGCGGATCACGCGCGACGACTTTCGAACCTTGCTGCGCGCAGTCTTCTGACTGACGGCCTTCATCTCGCCTGTGCCGGCCGATGCGCGGCCAGAGTGCGGCTTCAGTGGCGGCTCAATCTGCGCGCTGCGGCGCTCAGCCCTGAGCTTGTCATTGTCGGCGCGCGCGGCGGCCAGGTCGCGGGCCAGAGCAACAGTGGCTTCACGTTGCTTGTCCAGAGCCTCCTTCAGCCCGGAGACCTGTCCCA
>NZ_RZSC01001003.1:0-1766 GCF_003998155.1 Mesorhizobium sp. M1E.F.Ca.ET.063.01.1.1 | reverse complement strand
GATATCGTCAGGGCAGCGAAGCGGCTGAAGCTTAAGGCCAGGATCGTACAGCCATCGCCAAAGCGGCTCGAGCGCTTGCCGCTGCCAGCCATCATCGAGAAGAAGGACGGCAGTTTTGCGCTGCTCGCTGCGGCATCGGCCGGCAAGGTGCTGCTGCAGGACCCGCAGGTTGGCGCGCCGCAGGAATTGACGAGGGAGGATTTCGAGGCGCGCTGGAGCGGCCATGTCATCCTGGTGACTAGCCGCGCCTTCGCTCATGGCTTCTCGCGGCGCTTCGATTTCTCCTGGTTCATCCCCGAGATCATCCGCTACCGCTGGATCTTCGCCGAAGTGCTTTTGGCATCCTTCTTCGTGCAGTTGCTCGGCTTGATCTCACCGATCTTCTTCCAGCTGGTGATCGACAAGGTGCTGGTCCACAACGGGCTGACCACGCTGGAGGTGCTGGTGATCGGCCTGTCGGCGGTGTCGATGTTCGAGGTGCTGCTGACCGGCCTTCGCACCTACATCACCATCCATACCACCAGCCGTATCGATGTCGCGCTGGGGGCCAAGCTGTTCCACCATCTGCTCGGCCTGCCAATCGCCTATTTCGAAGCGAGGCAGACCGGCCAGACCGTGGCGCGTGTGCACGAGCTGGAAAATATCCGCGCCTTCCTCACCGGTTCGGCCCTGACCGTGCTGCTTGATGTGCTGTTCCTCTTCGTCTTCCTGGCGGTGATGTATCTCTACAGCGGCTGGCTGACCCTTATCGTCGTCTGCTCGATCCCGGCCTATGTCATCCTGTCGATGGTGGTGACGCCGGAGTTCTGCCGTCGCATCGAGGAGAAGTTCAACCGCGGCGCCGAGAACCAGACTTTCCTTAGTTGTCTATTACGTTGCAGTTGGCGACTGCACCTTTGCTATCGGCGATGTGGCAGCCCAAAACAGGATTGCCCCGCAGACCTGAAGCAAGACCGCGCACAGCGACACGGTTTCGAAGCTCGAGGACTCATAGAAAATGCCGGCCACAGTCACACCAAACGTGGCGCCAAGATAGGTCGTGGCGCTGTTCAACCCAAGGATACGCCCCTTTGCTGTGGAACTGCTCTGGGATAGCAAAAGAACAATCATATTAAGGGAGACATTCGTGGTGGCTCCCCATAGAGTCACAATGGCCAAGGCTGCCGCATAGTCGCGTCCAGCAATTGCCATCAACCCATAGACAGCGGCATTGATGAATAGCGCAGCCGGCAGAAGCCTGCGCGCGCCGATCTTGTCGACCAACCAGGTGGCCGCCGTTCCCGCCGCAAAACCGAGACCGAATGCAAAAATGATGGCGCCGGCTGCGCTTGCAGTAGTTGCCGAGGCCTGTCGGACCTCATCGGCAAGAAAAGCAAAAACGCCGTAAAATGCGGTGGTAAAGCACAAGCACACTGTGAGCAGGACAGGGACGTTGTGATGGGTCAAGGCAGTAAGAAAGCTCACCTGAGCACTCTTCTTTGCGGCACTGTGCGCAACGTTTGAAGCACTGCGAATTTCGAAAGAAAGAAATAGAGCAATCGCAAACAAAATCAGATAGGCAGAACGCCATCCCGAGAGGTCTGAGATCAGTGCCAGTCCCGGGATGCCGCAAACGAATGCCAGAGACCAGCCGAAAAGCACCTTACCGAGGGAGCGGGAAAGCTCTTTGGGTTCACCGAAAAGCGTTGCCAGAGTATAACTGGACGGCAGGATGACCCCGGCACTTAGGCCCGCAAATGCTTGGGCGCCCATGAGCATTAATGGAT
>NZ_RZSC01001002.1:0-1772 GCF_003998155.1 Mesorhizobium sp. M1E.F.Ca.ET.063.01.1.1 | reverse complement strand
ACCGGCGACCACGGCTTGCAGGCCTTCTCATAGGTGCCGAGCAGGATGCCGTTGCGCTCCTGGCGAGTGTAGATCTCGCCCTTGAAGTCGAGCACGCCGATCATCTCGCGGCCGGTCGACTTGTTGAATTCCTCGACCTCCGGCATCGGCTCGGTAAGCAGGTACATGTGCTCCATCGCCAGCACCGGAAGCTCGACGCCGACCATGCGGCCGATCTCGCGCGCCCACAGGCCGCCGCAATTGACGACATGCTCGGCGTGGACCGTGCCCTGTTCGGTGACGACGTTCCAGGTGCCGTCGACTTCCTGCGTCAGCTCGACGACGCGGTTGCGCAGCACGATCTCGGCGCCGAGTTTTTTCGCCGCCTTGGAGTAGGCAATCGTCGTGCCCGAGGGATCGAGATGGCCCTCGACCGGATCCCACATGGCGCCGACGAAGTTCTTCTCGTCCATCAGCGGGAACATCGCCTTCGCTTCCGAAGGCGTGATCAGCTCGGTGTCCATGCCGAGATAGCGACCCTTGGCATGGGCGAGCCGCAGGAAGTCCATGCGCTCCGGCGTATCGGCCATCATCACGCCGCCGGTGAGGTGCAGCGAGCAGGACTGGCCGGAAAGCTCCTCGATCTCCTTGTAGAGCTGGACCGTATAGGCCTGCAGCTTGGCGACGTTCGGGTCGCCGTTCAGCGTATGGAAGCCGCCCGCCGCGTGCCAGGACGAGCCGGAGGTCAGCTCCGAACGCTCGATCAGCATGATGTCGGTCCAGCCGGCCTTGGCGAGGTGGTAGAGCACCGAGCAGCCGACGACGCCGCCACCAATGACAACCGCTTTTACGTGGGATTTCATACAGATAGGTCCGTTTTTGCAGAGACTGAATCGAGTGAGGGGGATGTGAAAACAAAGCGGAGATCGGACACGGCGATGTCTTCGGCCAGCCTGCCGTCAAGCGCGGCGAGGATGGTTTCACAGACGGAAGCACGATGTTTCAGAACGTCATGGTTCCAAAGACGCAGGACCGAATAGCCTTGCGCGCGCATGAAGTCGTCACGGCGACGGTCATATGAACTGTCGGCGTGTTGGTGCCCATCGACCTCAACGACAAGCCAACGCTCGCGGCAAGCGAAGTCGGCGAAATAGGGGCCGATGGAAAACTGGCGCGTGAAGCGGTAGCCGCCGAGCTTGCGACCCTTCAGTTCGAGCCAAAGCAATGCTTCGGCCTGATTGCCTGTCTGTCTGAGCTTTCGTGCCCGCAGGGTTGTCCCGGGTTTTCGCCGACTGCGGGTTTGATCAGCGGCTTCCCCCACTCCGTCGCCGCTTCGCGGCGCCACCTCTCCCCCCTCCGGAGGGAGAGGAAAGGAGCCAGCTGGAATCGCCTCGCACCTTTCCTCTCCCCCGTCGATCGGGGGAGAGGTGTCGAGCGAAGCTCGACGGAGTGGGGGTCGACCGTGCACCAAATCCGCTTGATTTCCTGCTTGCTGGGTCGCGCCCGCTTTGCGGCGACTTCGCGTTTCACGAACGGCTTCCCCCACTCCGTCGCTGCTTCGCAGCGCCACCTCTCCCCCCTCCGGAGGGAGAGGAAGGGCGCCTCCCGGCAAAGGCTCGCGCCTTTCCTTTCTTCCGTCGATCGGCGGAGAGGTGGCGAGCGAAGCTCGACGGAGTGGGGGTCGACTGTTCATCAATGACATTGATGATCAAAAATCCGTCGGCGCGCCGCCTTCGGCGCGGCGCTTCTCGACGAAGTCGTTGAGCTCTTCGCGGATGGCCGGGTCCATATAC
>NZ_RZSC01001001.1:0-1774 GCF_003998155.1 Mesorhizobium sp. M1E.F.Ca.ET.063.01.1.1 | reverse complement strand
CCATGGCGTCGACCAGGTCGGCGGCGAGCCGCGCGGCGTTGAGGCCGCCCGAGCCGGAGGCCGTCTCGGCCGAGAACACCGCAAAGCGGTCGCGCCCGCCGGCCTTGGCGGCGTAGCAGGCGTCGTCGGCGCAGGCGAGCGCGTCTGCGACGGTGATGTTGCGGTCATACACGAAGGCGATACCGATGCTGGCAGCGAGCCGACGCGAGGTGACGGCCGGGCCGAGATCGGCGTCGCGCACGGCGGCGAGCACCGCACGCGCGAGCCGCTCGGCGCAGGCGTCGTCGCAATTCGGCACCAGCAGCGCGAACTCGTCGCCGCCGAGGCGCGCGGCGTGCGCCGAGGGCGGCAGGCTGGCGACGATGCCTGCCGCGACACTCTTCAGCGCGAGGTCGCCGGCGGCGTGGCCGGCATAGTCGTTGAGCGCCTTGAAGTAGTCGAGGTCGACATAGAACACGGCAAGCGGCAGCCGGTCTGCCGCGCCGATGTTTTCGGCCAGCAGGCGGTCGAAGGCCGAGCGGTTCAACAATCCGGTCAACGCATCGTGGCGCGCCGCATAGGCAAGCTCCTCGGCGCGCTTCTTTTCGTCGGTGATGTCGCGCACGGTGCCGAGGATCTGGCCGGCCGAGCCGACGCCGGCGATGAAGCGCACCAGCGACTCGACATGACGGATCTCGCCGTCGCGTCTGATGATGCGATATTGCGTGGCGGTGACGCTCTCCGAGCCCGGCGGCGGCAGGTGCGCGCGCTCGGTGGCCTCCTTGTCGTCCGGGTGGAGATAGGTGTGCCAGAGGCCGGCCGTCACCTCGTCGGTATCGCTGACAAGACCGAAGATCTCCCTGGTGCGCGCGTCCCAATAACTCTTGTTGGTGCCGATATCGTAATGCCAGATGCCGGTGCCGCTGGCGGCGAGCGCAAGGCGGAAACGCACATTGATCTGCTCGAGCGCGGCTTCGGCCTCTTTCTGCCTGGTGATGTCGGTCTGCACGCCCATCAGGCGCAGCGGCTTGCCTTCGGCCTCGCGCTCGACGATGCCGCCGCGGTCGAGCACCCAGACCCAGTGGCCGTCCTTGTGCTTCAGGCGCAGTTCTGTATCGATGGAATCGACGAGGCCGGCGATGTGGCGGTCGCCGCTCGCCAGCGCCCGTTCGCGGTCGTCGGGATGGGTGAGCTTCAGCCAGAGATCGGACGTGTTGGCGAGCTCGCCCTCGGCATAGCCCAGCATCCTCCACCAGGTCGGCGAATAGTAGCAATCGCCGGTCGCGAGGTTCCAGTCCCACAGGCCGAGTTGGGCGCGGTCGAGCGCCAGCGCCCAGAATTCACCCTTACGTTTCTCGTCGTCCGCCATGCCCTGGTTTTGCCTCTCCCCCTTCGGGCATCCTGCATGAAAGCAGAGAAGAAATGGTTACTAGGGGGCGGTTCCCTTGCGTAGGTCGCACTCCGTCCCACCCTCCTCTGTCCTGCCGGACATCTCCCCCTCAAGGGGGGAGATTGGCAGCGTCGCCCACAGTGCTTCTCCCGTAACGTCGGCGATGGTTTGGCGAGAGACTGGACTCATGGACGAGCGGCTTCGTTTTGTTGCGGAATGAGCGGACGTTCGAGGAGAATGGCCTGCCGGATCGGTTCAGAAGCGACAACGGCTCGCCATTTGCGTCGGTCGGCCTCACCGGGCTGACGCCGCTTAGCGTGCGTTTCATCAAGCTCGGCATCGTGCTGGAGCGCATCCAGCCGGGCAAGCCGCAGCAGAACGGCTGCCATGAGCGCTTCCACCTGA
>NZ_RZSC01001000.1:0-1777 GCF_003998155.1 Mesorhizobium sp. M1E.F.Ca.ET.063.01.1.1 | reverse complement strand
GGTGAACAAGTTGGGGAGCAATGTCTGCGAAGTGGTGCGGGAAGGGACAGGCCCGACAAGCACCCTTTTCTGCGGCTCCATGGCCTTGGGCGTCTGTGCGCTCAATCCACTGATCGCGTTGATGCCGCCGATCATCAAAGGGTGCGACGTGGCTGGCAACGATCCGGTCGTCGGCCCTTTGCTGGCGGCTATGACGGCGGAGGCCGCGCAACCGCAGATGGGCAGCGCCACCATCTTGTCGCGCATGGCGGACTTGCTGACAGCCCGGCTCATCCGCTGCTGGGTCAATTGCACTGGAGCCTCGACCACCGGTTGGCTCGCCGCTATCCGCGACCCCCATATCGGCCGCGCGCTGGCGGCCATGCACCGAGACCCCGGCTATAACTGGACCTTGGAAAGCCTTGCTAGCCTGGCAGGCCAATCGCGGTCGATTTTCGCCGAGCGCTTCAGCGCTGTATTAGGGGAGGGTGCTGCACGCTATCTCGCCCGTCTGCGTATGCAGCTTGCCCGCGAGTTGCTGGGGCAAAACGGCTTGTCGGTTGCCGAGGTCGCTGCCCGTTTGGGCTATGATAGCGAAGCATCCTTCGCGCGCGCGTTCAAGCGCATCACCAACGTCTCGCCAGGCGTTGTGCGTCGCACAATTCCCGGACGAATGGACATGAATTTCGGATTTTAAGATACATATCATCCGAAAGGACTCGTCTATTGAAGACCTCCAGACCTTGGAGATCTTTCAGTGACAGACACAACATTACAGCTTGAAGACGCAGCGATTGACGTCGATGCCGCCGCGCCAACCGCGTGGAACGCAGCCACGTGGTTCGCGGTCTTTTCATTGGCGGCCACCAGCTTTGCCCTGGTGTCAGCCGAATTCCTGCCGGCAGGTCTGCTGACGCCAATGGCGCGCGATCTCGGCATCAGCGAAGGAACGGCCGGACAGGTCGTCACCGCCACCGCTTCGGTCGGCGCTGTGACGGCCATGTTGAGCAATGTTCTCATCGGCCGACTGAACCGCAAGACGGTGCTGGTTGTCCTCAGCGCCTTGGCGGTCGGTTCCAACCTCGTTGCAGCGCTAGCGCCCAATTTCTGGCTGTTGCTGTTGGGCCGGGCCGGGCTCGGAATCGCTCTCAGCGCATTCTGGGCACTCTCGGTTGCCGTTGTGGCCAGGCTGGTTGGCGCCAATGCGACAGGTCGGGGCATGGCTATCGTCACCCTCGGCGTCTCGCTCGCCACCATTGCCGCACCATCTGCGGGTGCGTTGATCAGCGACTGGCTGGGATGGCGCAGCGCCATGGCCTTGACAGCGGGGCTGGCCGTGATTGCCATGCTGCTGCAGTGGCTTAGCCTGCCAACCCTGCCTGCCACAGCCAGCAATAGCCTCGCGGATGTATTTCGGCTGACACGGCGGCGTGGCATTCAACTCGGCATGCTGGCCATTCTTTTGCTGATGACAGGGCATTTTGCCGGGTCCGTCTATGTACGCCCCTTCCTCGAACATGTGACACTCCTTGCAACCGGACCAATTGCCCTGGCGCTGCTTGGATTTGGCGTCGCCGCTGTGATCGGCAATATTGCCGGCGGCCGCATGGCCGATGCCAATATCCGCATGGCTCTCGTGGGCAACGCCGCGTTGATGGCGTTTGCGGCGCTGGCATTGGTGCTTTGGGGCGTGCACATCGCCGTTGCCTTCGGATTCGTCACGCTTTGGGGCCTGGCATTCGGCATGGCGCCGGTGGTGCTGCCGACCAATCTGTCCCGCGCGGCACCTGATGCGCTG